>DAOVUC010000022.1 GCA_030632765.1 Candidatus Dadabacteria bacterium | reverse complement strand
GGGGGATGGTGATCCCGATGATTCCGATAACGGTACTTTCTTCAATATGGTTCCCACGAATCACAAGTTTTACGGTTCTGAGGATGTAAACGCTTTTAGTAATCTCATAGATACCTATTTTCAGTTTTTATTATCCCCGCACAAGAGGGTCAATCTTGCGGTTGACGGACATCTGTTTTGGTTAGCCTCGGATGACGAAGTTTGGATCGGCGGATCAGGACCTTTTAACGACGCGCTTTTCGGCTATGCGTTTAGAAACCCCGTTGAAGGAAATGATATAGAGAAAGACCTGGGTGGGGAGATCGATTTAAGCGCAAATATAGTAGCTCTGGATTTTCTGTCTTTCCAAGTCGGTTACTCTCACTTCTTTGGAGGCGACGGTGTAGGAGTGGTTTTTGATAAGAAGGATGATCTCGATTGGTTCTATGCTCAAACCGTAATCAATTTCTAGGAACTACCCGGAAAGCGATTAATTCGGTTGAGTAGTTCAATGGTTATTGAAAGGGAATTGGGTTGTTCGCACAACCTAATTCTCTTTCATAAATTTATAGAAAGATATAGATAATAGTCGGAAGCTAAAGCCGGTCGAATTCTACCAATTACAATTGAGCCTGCAGGTTTTTTCTTTACTAGTAAACTTATGCTCACCTTATTATTTGGAGCAACCCTCTGGGCAAAAGCGAAATTGATTAAATAAAATTTAACCCTTATCAATAAAGGCAGTTTGTTTCCTGTTCTTGTTTGCTCTTTAACCCATTTATACTATAAATTTCGCTTTTATAACCCGAAGGTCGCAGGTTCAAATCCTGCCGCCGCTATCAGTAATTTCTGCAACTTAATACTCCGCTTAATACCATTCTTTCCAAAAAATCAGTTGAAAAGCTCAGAATTGTTAAATCTAGACAGAGTCAAATCAGACATCTAGCAAATGTTTAAATATTTTTACCATTGCCAGAGTATCCAATTCACAATATGCCAATAACGATTTTTGGATTTGAGCCCTCTCAGATTCCTCTAAATCCTGATCAAATATTGTCCTATTCCAGTTTTCCATTGCCTCCGTGCCGCTTTGTATATCAAGATTCTTATAAGAAAATTCCGGACATAGTACAGGAAGGACTTTTTTAATAGATGTTCTGCCCTTAAATCCGGGATGTCTGTAATTGTCTTTAAAAATTGACTCTAAATCAAAGGTTCTGTTGTTTAAGTCCAATAGAAACTGGCTATATTCCGGATATATCTCGGCAATTTGCTTGTTTCTGGTGTTTTCAAATGAGGCGTGCCATGAGATTAAAGCTCCACTATCTGGGATAGTATCGTGCAGAAATTCGATTAGTTGGAGAGGTGCGTTTTCTATGTTGTCAGCGAGATATTCAAAGTGCCCTAATTTTTTATTTGATTGAAGTATGTGAACAGATACCTGGAAAGGGATATGTTGATGAGGGGAAAAGCCCTCAACCTTTGGGATTGCGGAAACATATGTTTCATAATCTAAAAATATTAAGGGGTACTCCAGCTCTTCTAAGGTTTGTTTGATGTTTTCTATCTTAATTTCCGGTTTCTGGGATTTCTCAAGCTCAACCTGAGTTTTTTGATTTTGAGTGAGCTTAAAATCCTCAGGTATGTCCCAAATATTCATTATAAGGTCGTCAACCAGCAGTCGTAAGTTCTTAGCACTTATTCTCGAAATGTCGTGTATGGAATAATCAGGGATATTCGGATTTAACACGCTAAATGATGAACAATGATTTCTTCTTGAGGAATAGAGACAAGAGCATAAACTTAAGTCTATGTTTTTGTCTTGTAGAAATTTCAAAGCCATACCCGCTTCTGTTTCTATTCTACTATACTCCTGTGCAACGGTTTCAGTAACATCGGTAGTTGTAAAGAGTTCGAATAATTCTATCTCACCATTTTTTTTGAAGTCCTTGTTTAAATGAACTATATAAGCCTGATCAACGGGTATTCCTACCTGATTCATCACAACTTGTTGAAATGTAATGTCATATATGTGGTTTTCATTACCGCTGGTTTTTATACTTGTTGAAGATTTAACCTCGTATATGGTCCAGGCACCTGAGAACTCATTGTGAATAAGTATGTCAGTTTTAGCTAAAAGCCCTGTGTTTGTTATAAATGTTGCCTGAAAAATAGGGGATACTTTAGATTTTATTAGCTCCAGTGTTTGTAGTGCCGCACTCTCGTTACTGCCTTCCACGAGCACACCCTGACCAAACATTTCTCGAGCTACAAGTTCGACTTCATAACCTTCATCTATTAATTTTTGGTCAAATTCAGATATGCTTGGACGAACATATAAATCTGGGCTGTTTTTCTTGAGCCAAAGACACTTTGAGCATTGAAGGTATTCCCGGAAATCAGTTTTGGATAAATACATGTTTCAATATTAGCACAATTGGAAGTGAATTGAATACGTGGGTTGTTTAAGAAATCTGATCTCTAAGGGGTTTCTAGTTTTTCTGCGTTTTCGCTCTCTGACATTTCTTCAGGCGATATCCATCCGCCTCCAAGCGCTTTGTAGAGCCGGACATAAGAATTGTAGTATTCCTGTGTGGCTTGAGATAGGTCTAGCTGAGCTGAAAACTGGGAACGTTCTGAGTCTAGCACCTCTAAATAGCTGGAGAAGCCCTGGTCGTATCTGAGTTTTGAGAGTCTGTTAGCGTTTTCAGCCGCTTTGACTTGGCTCTTAAGCGCTACAATTTGTACTCTGTAGGTCTGAATTTCCACAAGGGAATCTGAAACTTCTCTAAACGCATTTAGTACTACGTTCTGGTAAATGTATAGGGCCTGTTCTGTTCTGGTCTCTTCAATCTCAACTCTTGCTTTATCCTGGCCGAAGTTAAAAATAGGACCGGCGAGTCCCGCCGCTACGGACCATGCGAAACCATCAACTGTTAGCTGAGCTGTATCAGTTGTTGCCACACCAAGAGCACCTGAGAGGCTTATGGCAGGGAACCTTTCTGCCACCGCAACTCCTATTAAAGCGTTTTGCGCTTGAATTAGATATAGAGCTTCTAATATATCAGGTCTTCGTTCAAGCAGTGTGGAGGGCAGCCCACTGGGGACATTAGGCGGTATTGTTTGCTGATAGAGGTCAAGGTCTGTTTTGATACCCTCAGGAAATTTGCCAAGTAAGATACTAATTGCATTTTCTGTTTGTGAGATTAGACGCTTGTTTATAGGGACTGCTGCAGCAGCTATTTCTCTTTGCACCGCAGCCTGATTGAGATCAATTTCGGGAATTACTCCGCGGTCAAGACGTTTTTGTATGATTACCAGGCTCTCGTCGCGTGACTCAAGTGTTTGTTCCGACACCCTGAGCCTCTCTTTGAAATCCAGCAGCATAAAATATGCTCCAACTACTTCAGAGATTAAACTTATCTGAACAGTTGTCTTAGCATATTCTGTTGCAAGTAGCTGTGCTTTTGCAGATTCATTGGCTCTTCGGAATTTGCCCCAGAAATCTATTTCCCAATTTACAACTGGAGAAATAAATGCACTATTACTGGGCTCATCAGGATCACTAACTATTAGAGTGCCCGTGAAGTTGCCTTTGTTCGCTCCGCCCTGTAAATCAAACCTGGGATAGAGATCAGCTTTTGTAAAAACCAAAAATGAGCGAGCTTCTTCTATTCGGCTTATAGCTATGAGTAGATCTTTATTCTCATTTAGCGCTGTGTTTACAAGGGAAACCAACATCGGGTCGTTAAAGAGTTCCCACCACTTGAGGTTTACTTCTTCTTGATCACTTGGAGTGGAAAATCTGAACTCATCGGGCAGATCTTCAAATTGCGGTTGTTCAAAATCCGGACCTACCAGACAGCCTGTAAGCAGTACTAATACAGTCATTAATATTACAGCATTAAATGATGTTATTTTATTTATAGTGCCCATGTTCAAAAGTCTCAACTTTTTGCGAGATCTCTTTTCTCTTCGTATTTGCCTAGTTTTCCTATCATTACAAAAAACATCGGATAAAAGAACACACCTAATAATGTTGCCAAAGACATACCGCCAACAAGAGCCATACCCATAACGACCCTTGCTTCAGCGCCCGCTCCTGACGCTACAACAAGTGGAAGCACTCCAAGAATGAATGAAAAAGCAGTCATCAAAATCGGTCTGAACCTCATTTGCGCGGCTTTTATTGCGGCATCAAATAACGAAAGGCCTTTATCAAATTCAAGTTTTGCGAATTCCACGATAAGAATGGCGTTCTTGGCAGCCATGGCTATAAGCATTACAAGCGCTATCTGAGCAAATATATTAAGCTCATAGCTCTCACTGAATAACCTAGCTATGAATAGTGCAAAAAACGCACCGAAAATTGCAAACGGCGTACCTAACAAGATACTCCATGGTAAAGACCAGCTCTCGTACTGAGCAGAAAGTATAAGAAATACAAATACTAGAGCGAATAAAAATACTACCCCAGCCGATCCTGAAGCAGCTTCTTCCTGATAGGACATATTGCTCCATGCATAGCCCATGTTTGCGGGCAGGACTTCTGCTGCAACTTCCTCCAGAGTACTTAGGGCTTGAGCCGAAGTATATCCGGGAGCCGGACCCCCGGTGAGTTCTACGGACCTGAATAAATTAAACCGGTTTGTAAAATCAGGACCTGCTATATCTCTAATGTCAACGAATCCGGCAAGCGGAACACTGTCTCCGCTTGAATTCTTTATGTAATAAAAATTGATCTGATTTTGGCTCTGTCTGTACTCGGGTTCCGCCTGAATATAAGCCTTGTATAGTCTGCCGAATCTCGTGAAATCATTTACGTATGTGCCGCCCAGAAATGCCCCCACCGTGCTATAGATATTATTTAATGGGATACCCGCCTTTAGAACCTTGTCCGTGTCAATGTCCATAAATCTCTGGGGAACATTTGCGCGGAAAGTAGTGAAAATAGACCCAATCTCAGGTCTCTGCATGGCAGCTTGTATGAAATTAGCGGATTGCTGAGCAAGATATTCAGTAGTGTTTCCGCTCATATCCTGAAGCATCATTGTAAAACCAGAACCACTTCCAAGACCCGGAATAGCAGGAGGTCCGAAAGCAAAAACCTGTGCTTCATTAATTTGAGTCCGAAAGGCAATATTTAATAGATCTACTATTTCATTTGCTGTCTCATCCCGATCGCTCCAGTTCTTAAGTGAAACGAAAAGAAAGGATGCGTTTGAATTAAAACTCGCTGACAGAAGACTGAATCCTGCAGCGGATGTAACATACTCAACCTGATCAAACTGAGCGACTATGGTCTCTACTTTTTTAGTTACAGCGTCAGTCCTTTGTAGTGAAGCTGCATCCGGAAGCTGTATATTTATAAATAGATATCCCATGTCCTCTTCGGGCATAAAACCTCCGGGAATTAGCTTTGCTAGAAAAACTAAGCCTATTACTAAGATTCCAATAAATACAAGTCCACGTTTGATCTCTGTTGCCACTACTCGAGTAAGGCTTACATATTTAGTTGTCAGCTTTTCAAAACCGTCATTGAATTTGTCGAAGAAATGTCCGAGTATCCCAGTGGCGGGCTCCCTTTTTCTAAGGAGCATTGAACATAATGCAGGACTAAGAGTGAGAGCATTGATTGAAGAAAAAACAACAGAAACGGCGACTGTTATAGCAAACTGTTGATAAAGCCTACCGGTAATACCGGCCATTACAGCAACAGGAATAAAAACCGCAACAAGTACAAGCGTAGTGGCAATAACCGGTGCTGTAACCTCACTCATGGCCTTTACGGTTGCGTCCTTTGGGGACATGCCGTTTTCAATATGTGACTGTACTGCTTCTACCACTACAATTGCGTCGTCGACCACAATACCAATAGCAAGCACAAGACCCAGAAGTGAAAGCACATTAATTGTAAAGCCTAATAATGGGAATACCATAAAAGCAGCTATTAGAGACACTGGTATTGCGATAGTAGGAATCAGGGCTGCTCTCCAGTCCTGTATAAATATAAAAACAACTAATATTACGAGAGCTAATGCTATGAAAAGAGTTACTATTATTTCTTTAATACCAGCAGTGATGGCAAGTGTGGTGTCCATTGAAATGGTGAAACGCATGCTTTCGGGGAAAGATTTGGATAAGTCCTCCATTGTCTGCTTAGCTATACTAGCAAGCTCAGTTGCGTTTGATCCCGGTGCTTGGTAAAGAGCTATAATAGAACAAACTTTTCCGTCCAGCCTCGTGAATGAGTTATAAGTTTCAACTCCAAGCTCTACACGGGCAATATCTCTAATTTTTACTTGAGAGCCACCCTCGCCAGTTCTAACAACAACCTCACCGAATTCTTCGGGTGAATTGAGGCGTTCGGGCAGTCTAACCGTGTATGTAAAATCAGTGCCGGGAGGCGCGGGTTCGGCACCGAATTTTCCCCCAGGGACAATAACACTCTGCTGCCTTATTGCGTCAACTATTTCAGGGACTGTAATACCAAGCTGTGCGATACGGTCGGGCTTTATCCATATTCTCATTGAATAATCGCTAGCACCCAAGACCAGTACACGACCGATTCCTTTAATTCGGGCTAGAGAGTCTTGAAGATTTATAATTGCATAGTTTCCAAGGAAGTCTTGATCGAATCTCCCGTCTTCAGAAGTTAAAGTGATGAGCATAAGTATATTAGGGAGCGATTTTTCAGTTGTTACTCCGAGTCTTGTAACCTCTTCGGGAAGTTTTGCCGTGGCCGCCGAGACCTCATTTTGAGTAAAGACCGTATTCATATCTGGGTCAGTGCCTACTTCAAAGGAGACGTCTATAGTCATTGTTCCGTCGTTAGAGTTGGTCGATTTCATATAGATCATGTTATCAACGCCGTTGATAGCCTGCTCAAGCGGGGTCGCTACGGATTCCTCTACACTTATAGCGTTAGCTCCGGTAAAGGTAGCTCTAACTTGAACAATTGGGGGGGTTATATCGGGATACTGCTCGACCGGCAGGCCTCCCATGAATACTAAGCCCACGATCACCATAATTATAGCGATCACCATCGCTACAATTGGTCTGTTAACGAAAAAATTGCCCATATTTTCTTATATGCTCTCTAGATCCGGGATTTTGATATCTACAATTTCAGGGTTTACAACCTGTCCCTCTCTAACTTGTTGGAGTCCTTCATATATGACCTTCTCTCCGGGCTTAAGTCCTTCTTTAATAAGCCAGAATTCTTTAACTGTAGGCCCCGTTTGCACTAGCCTGGTTTCCACTTTGTTACCTTCCCCTACGACAAAAACACTAAATTTCCCCTGAAGTTCCATAATACATCTCTGAGGAACTAGTATTCCGCTCTTTACTACATCTACCTCGGCACGAACTCTGGCAAATAGACCAGGGCGAAGTAGTTGATTGGGATTTGGGAACAAGGTCTGTACAAGTATCGATCCAGTCTCAGTATCAAAATTTCTGTCTATGAAATCGAATTTGCCTCTATATTCATATACAGAACTATCCGAAAGTATTAGTACCAGGTCATCGTCTTCTTCTTTGTTTGTATTATCTTCTAGGGTTTTTTCTGCATCAATGATTCTACGTGCTGCTTCAAGATATTCTGTCTGAGTTAAATAAAACTGTACAGCCATAGTATCTATGTATGAAACTGTAGTTAGGACAATTGCGTTAGCGCTCGCTCCGACGTAATCACCTTCGTTAGCTTGTGTTTTGCCTATAACGCCATTAATGGGCGAATATACTTTTGTGTAGCTTAACTGTAATTCGGCTGCCCTGAGATTCGCTTCAGAAGCTTTGACTGATTCTATTGCTGCTTCATAGCGTGCTTGGGCCGCATCGAGGTCAATTTGACTTATTGCATTTTCTGCAGCAAGGGGTTTTATCCTGCTGAGATCATTCTGTGCATTGGTTAAATTTACTTGTGAAGCAGCAACTTGACTACTTGCCTGAGCGACTTTCTCTTCAAATGGTTGACTCTCTATTGTATATAGAAGTTGCCCCTTTTTCACGAAGGAACCCTCTTCGAAGTCTCTGGTCTCAAGAAATCCCTGTACTCGTGCTGCTATATCAACGCTTGTCTCTCCTAGGGTTTCTCCAACAAATTCTCTAAATATCGGGACATCTGTCGCAGTGGTTACATAAACTTGGACAGTTGGGGGTGGGAGATTTAATTGTTCATCTCCTCCGCAGGAAAAAATGAGAATAGTGATAATTAATACCGCGCTTAGAACTTTATTGGTCATAGTTCTTTCTCTATGTAATTGTATTTTTTCTATAAATATGTTTAGTTCAAAAATCATCCCCCACTAGGGTGAATCATTATAACAGGTTTTAATGTTTTAGACCAAGTATACAATAATTAGAACTATATATTCTAGGTTTCCTTGTAAAAAGGAAATAGTTTTTTTTCTTGTAAGGTTAGGAAAGTTTATTATGATTATTCAATCTATAGGAGTTAATATGCAAAGTGGATTCTGGCCGGAACAGGTGAGGGGACTACTCGAGAAGCTAGGAATAGAACATCCTATAATTCAGGCTCCTATGGCCGGGGGGCCGAGCACTCCTGAGCTGGTGGCTGCCGTGTCGAATACCGGAGCCCTTGGCTCAATAGGAGCGGGGTATCTATCGCCCGAGCAGATTGATTCAGAGATTCATAAAGTGAAGGAGCTTACCGATAAGCCCTTTTCGGTCAATCTCTTCATGCCTGAGGAAATAAGCTCTTTAGTTATCTCAGAGAAGGTTTTAAAGCAGCTTGAGAAATTCTCAAGAGAACTTGGCGTTGAATTGCCTGAAGTGACTCTTGAAGCCGAATTTACTTTTGAAGAACAGATCAATGTTTTACTTGATAACGATGTGCAGGTTTTCAGCTTTACGTTCGGAGTGCCGGGAAAAAATATCGTTGATCGGGTACATGAGAAAAATATAACTGTCATCGGGACCGCTACTTGTGTTGGTGAGGCTCGGGCTCTTGCGGAAGCAGGGTGTAGCGCCGTAGTTGCTCAAGGCAGTGAGGCGGGAGGCCACAGAGGCACCTTCGGATCAACAGAGGGCACTCCAATGATAGGAGGGTTAGCTTTAGTGCCGCAGATTGTAGATGAGGCGCAAATTCCTGTGATCGCCTCAGGGGGTATAATGGATGGCCGCGGTATTGCTGCTTCTCTTGCGCTTGGTGCGTCTGCAGTACAGATGGGGACCGCATTTCTTTCATGTATAGAGGCAGCTGTATCAAAGCCATGGCTTGATTCTCTTCAAAATTCAAAGGATACAAGTACTTTGTTGACCAGAACATTCAGCGGCAAATACGCTCGTGGTATAAAAAACCGCTTTATTGATGAGATGTCCCCACTTGAGAATGAAGTTCCTAACTATCCGATTCAAAATAGTCTTACAAGATTACTCAGAAACGCTTCTAAGGATAAGGGAAATGCGGATTTTATATCTCTCTGGGCAGGACAGGGGTCAGCGATGTCACGAAAAAGCTCAGCGCAAGAACTTATTAATGCCTTAGTTACAGAAACCAACGAAGTGCTTAAAAGTATGAGCTCAAAACTGTAATTTTATTCTGTGATACCCAAAATTTACAAACGAACATATGTTTTTTTGTGCACAATTACACTATAGTTGCGCACAGTTACACATTTTTTCCTAAATAGTATAATAGTGCTTTGTTCTTAAAATTTATGAGTTAGTATCCTAAAAAACAACCGGAGGATACAAATGAAGACAAAGAGATTTCTTTTATATTCTAGTATTTTTATTTACGTATTGTCCTTTATTATCGTTGGGCAGGAAGCATTCGGTCACGGTACGATGGAGACTCCTGTCAGCAGGATATATAACTGTTTTTTAGAAAACCCTGAAAACCCTAAGTCAGATGCCTGTAAGGCGGCAGTGGAGCAAGGTGGGACGCAGGCTCTTTATGACTGGAACGGGGTCAATCAGGGGAACGCTAACGATATGCACCGGGAAATAATTCCTGACGGTAAGCTCTGCAGCGCGGGAAAAGAGCTGTTTAAAGGGATGGACCTTGCCAGAAACGATTGGCATACAACTATGATTACTCCAGCGACGGCAGTCATAGTTTGATCTCCCAGTGTGACCTCAATCTCACCGTCCAGAAGATAAACGAGCTCGTCCTCTTGTTCGTGGACATGAAGGGATACACCCTTACCCGGCGGGCTTATGATCTCGATTACGGAAAATACACCCTTCGTATCTTCACTCTTAACCTTGTGAAGAAAGTGGCTTCCGCCCATGAGCAATTCATCCCCGCCCCCGGGCATTACTAAAATAGGGTCTTGCTTAAAGTCAGTACTCATTTTTTAATACCTCCTAAAATTGATTTACATCCATATAACGCAATGGATGTGCCAAACCGGAGGATTTTTATTGAAAGATACGTAACCCACTGAAATTGCAGGATAATACTTGTGCGGAAATGGTTTGGCCGTTACTTCAGATAACGTGAGATAGTTGCGGAATAGAGCTAAGTTGTTTAATAAAGCGATCTAATTCGAGGTAAGTAATTAGAACTGTGCAGATAAGAAGTATTTAGCTAGTTACTTGATGATGGGCAGAATTTATTAAATGGTTTTTAGTTTTTGCTTAGCGATTTTGGCCTCTCGGGAGTTGGGATATTTATCAATGAGAGTGTTAAAGAAAAAGGCGGCCTCTTTTTTCCTTCCCAAGTTGATAAGGGCTGTTCCCTGTTTAAGATAGGCGTTTGGAACCCTCCAGTCTTGTGGATAAGTGTCTATTAATTGTTGGAATTCCAATATAGCGTTTTCATACTTACGTTCATTATAGCTGGTCTCAGCTTTGGTGTAGATACCGTTTGCGGAGGCTGTTTTCTGATTGTTTTTATTATCGCTATTGGTAACGTTATCTATTTTTTTGCCAAGGGTAATACTCTTCTTCTGCATACTTTCAATTTCTCCCGCAAGTAGCATCTGGTTGTTCTCGATTCTCTCAACATCACGGTTAATATTAGAATTGTTTGCTTGAAGCTCTTCTAAAATCTCGTCCATCTTGGATTCAAGGGCATCCTGGCGCTGAGTTAACTCTCTGATTGTTCCGGGGCTGGCAATACATCCGAAAAGGAATATCGCTGATAGTGCTAATGTTAAGCAATATACTTTCATAGGTTCTATATTTGTTGGTATGGCTACCTTCTATTTTGCAGACATATATTCAATACCGCAATTAATATTAACAGTAAATTTACCTAAATGTATTCAATTTATCTAATCGTTTGTAAAATATAGATATGAGTTGGGAATAATAACAGGTAAAATTTTATATATGAATCACTCGGTTAGGTGCATGGTAATTGAATCTAAGTAAACAGATAACACTAGGATATGCTTTGATGTTCCTTCTTATGCTTCTTATAAGCGGATTCTCCGTGTACAGCATATATAACCTTGATAAAGCGGCTGAGAATATTAAAGGTCGTTATACTACGTTGTCTAAGATCATAACGGATAAAGAAGAGGTAAACGAAGGGTTCTTTGCCAATGAGCTGCTGCTTGAAGCATTCCAGATCTCAGCTGAGAAGATCAAGTATTCCTATATCACAGAGTTTACCGTAATAGGAGTAATACTCGTATTTGGAATTATTCTTACCTTCTTTATCCCCAGAGTGATAACTAAGCCTATCTTCAATTTGTTTAAAGCCGCGGAATCCGTAGGAGAAGGTGATTACTCTTATAGAGTAGATGGGGTTCAATCTAGCGGTGAAATAAATACTCTAGTGCAAGCTTTTAACCATATGATCGATAATATAGAGAGGAATAATAAGGAGCTTC
>DAOVUC010000095.1 GCA_030632765.1 Candidatus Dadabacteria bacterium | reverse complement strand
GAACCCGGGAGAGTGCCTATTATGTATGAAGTATCTTCAGTTTGAAACACGTGTACGGCTAATTTACCCGATTTATCAGAACCTGCCGAAGCATAGTATCCGACAAATCTTGTAACAGAACAAGAATTCAAACAAACGATGAATACTAATAAAGAGAAATATATAAAGAGCTTACTCATATATCCTTAAATTTGGAGTTAGATTTACCGACCTTTGATCTGAGCCTAAACAAACAAAACCCAAAAAGTACCGATGGGTCCTCAATAATACTTGAATCTCTTGAAAAAACCAAGCATCTTAAACCCTAAACAACGTTACTTTTTTTAGGAACGGTACAATTTGATTAAAGTAGAAATTTACACAAGCAACTATTGTGGTTACTGCAATGCGGCAAAAGCCCTGCTTGCTAAAAAGGGAGTGGAGTATAGAGAAGTTAATCTTAGTAAAGATCACGAGCTTAGAATTAAACTTGTAGAGAAGCATAATTGGAGAACAGTGCCGATGATATTAATAAACGACAGCTTGATCGGCGGATATTATGAGCTTGTAGCATTAGAAAGAAGAGGTGAGCTCGATCAGCTGCTCGCAATTGAAGTAGAAGAGTAATCCCATCCTCTGTTGACTCCCATAGAACTCTAAATTAACATTACACCCCCATGACAGAAAGTACGAAGACAGTTCGAACTAGATTTGCACCGAGCCCTACAGGCTCCCTACATGTAGGCGGCGCTAGAACCGCGATATTCAATTGGCTTTTTGCAAGACATGCCGGCGGTGAATTCATATTACGTATAGAAGACACTGACCGAACAAGATCAACAGAAGAATCAATTCTAGAAATCACCCAGGCTATGGAGTGGCTTGGACTTGACTGGGACGAGGGACCCTTTAGACAGTCCGAGAGGCTGGACATATATCAAGAACACGCAAATAAGCTTTTAAAATCCGGGGATGCTTACAAGTGTTATGTTACGCCTGCGGAGCTTGAAGAGAAGAGAAGGGAGGCTCAAAGCAAAGGAGAAGTGCTCCGTTACAAACGAGAATGGGCCAGGGTAAATGAGGGGCCTAATAATCCCTACGCGATCCGCCTACAAACACCGGATGAAGGAATTATTGAGGTGCAAGATTTATTAAGAGGCACAGTGACATTTGATGCTGTAGAGGTGGACGATTTCGTAATTCTAAAAAGAGACGGCTTCCCAACATATAATTTCGCTGTAGTAGTGGACGATGCCACAATGGACATTACTCACGTAATAAGAGGGGATGACCACTTAATAAACACGCCTAGACAAGTCCTGATTTATAACGCGCTCTCTTATGAAATACCAAAAATAGCCCATGTCTCGATGATCCTGGGCGCTGATAACAAAAGACTGAGCAAACGTCACGGAGCGACCTCTGTGGCGGCATATAAAGACCGGGGCTATCTTCCTGAAGCGATAATAAATTTCCTGTCTCGTCTTGGCTGGTCTCATGGAGATCAGGAAATATTTTCTAAAACAGAGCTTATAGAAAAATTCACTCTCGATAATGTAGGAAAGTCCGCAGCCGTTTTTAATGAAGAAAAATTGGATTGGTTAAACGGCCATTATATAAGAAATGAACCCCCTGAAAAAATTGCGGAGCTACTCAGACCGCTACTGAAAGAAAAAGGACTTGAAGTCGAGCTTGATGAAAAACTCATCAAAATTGTAAAAGAGCTTAGTCAAAGAGCTAAAACTCTTCTGGATATATCCAACACTATAGACTACTTCTATGCTGAGGAAATTGAGTATGAGGATAAAGCAAAAAATAAATTCCTAAAAGCTGAAATTAGACCTGTACTCCAAGACCTGGCAGATAAACTTTCAAATCTCTCCGACTTTAACATGGATGAAATGCATAAGGTATTTGATCAGTTTATGGAAGAAAGAGAGCTTAAGCTCGGCAAAATTGCTCAGCCCGTAAGGGTCTCGCTTACTGGTGGAACTGTAAGCCCCGGGATATTTGAGGTTATGGATATTTTAGGAAAAGATGAAGTGCTAAAGCGTCTCAATAAGGCTATATCCGCAATACCGAACGAGTAAAACTCCATACAGGCCCACCAAACTCAAGGCTATCAAACTCAAGGCTATCAAACTCAGGCTGATAATTATTAGAACTAATTACGAGTAGTCAAAAAACCCTTTGCCGGATTTTCTCCCGAGCCATCCCGCTCTTACCATCTGGCGAAGAAGCGGAGCGGCTCTAAACTTGGAATCCTGAAACTCCCTATAAAAGGTATCCATCACATCTAAAGTAACGTCGAGACCAATTAAATCTATTAATGCCAGGGGACCTATGGGCTGGTTTGTGCCGAGCACCATAGCTTTATCTATATCTTCAGCACTGCCAACTGCGTCCTGATAAGCAAAAACTGCTTCATTTAGCATCGGAACCAGAATCCTATTAACAATAAAACCCGGGCTGTCCTTGGTCATTACAGGTTCTTTGCCCAGAGCGAGTGCAAAATCATACGCAAGCTGCACTGTCTCATCAGATGTTGTAAGCGTCCTTATTATTTCTACGAGTTTCATCAATGGGGCGGGATTAAAAAAATGCATCCCCACTATTTTATCGGCTTTGCTGGTGCTTACTGCAATCTCTATGATTGGAAGAGAAGAAGTATTCGTCGCAAGAACGACATCTTCTCCTGTTATATTATCAAGCTTATTATAAATCTCCTTTTTTACATCCATATCCTCAAAAACCGCTTCTATAACGAGATCAACGTCCCCTGCATCTTCAAAATCCGTAGTTTTTACGATCTTACTTAATATTGAGTTACTATCCTGTTGTGTAATTACTTCCTTTTTAACAAGTCTGCCAAGACTCTTCTCAATACCTTTTATTCCCCTATCGAGCGCGGCATCAGATACATCTATCAATAAAACTTCTCTATCGTTGGAAGCTACAACTTGCGCAATCCCTGAGCCCATTGTTCCTGAACCGATTACAGCTACTTTCTTAATATCTTCAACCTTTTTCGGCATGTCTGACTCCTTGTGATGTATCCAAATGCAAAGCTGCTTTAGTATACCAAACTAGAAGTTTAATCTATACACAAAAGATAAATATTTGAAACCGCGGGTTTCCCAAATTACAATACACAAATGAAAGTAATAGGGCTCACTGGAAATATAGCTTCGGGAAAAAGCGTTGTTGCATCACTGCTTGAGGATCTTGGAGCTAAGGTTATCGATGCCGACGACATAGCAAGAAAAGTCGTAGAGCCTAAGGGACCTGCGTGGAATGAAATAGTGGATGTCTTTGGAGAAGATATTCTTAACACTGACAACTCAATAAACAGAAAGGCTCTTGGGGAGATAATATTCAATGACGATCAAAAAAGAAATATATTAAATGATATAACCCACCCAAAGATCATACAGAAGGTGAGAGAGACTGTTGAAACATATCAGAATGAAAATGTAGAAGTAGTCATAATCGAGGCTGCGCTTATTGTGGAGAAGGGGGGGCTCAAGGACTTAATAGAGGGTCTTATAGTAGTCACTTCCGATGAAAAATCACAATTAGATAGACTGAAAAAAAGAAACGGCCTATCCAGAGAGGAAGCTCTATCGAGGATAAACTCACAAATGCCAACACAAGAAAAGGCACTGCATGCAGACTATGTAATCGACAATTCGGGGACTATAGATAAAACTCAATATCAGGTGAAAAGTATCTGGAATGAAATCGTGACTTAAGAAATCTTGATCTATTTACAATAAATATTCTTAGTACTAAGAAATTTGATTACCATATCCGCTCTATTTTTTAAAAATGAATTCAACACCTTAGACTTGCCAACCATGGTTTTACAGAGTAAATTTTTGGACTCTTAACAACCTTCTAAGGAGCAAATAATGAAGGAAAAAATTGCAGTACTTGAACAAAAAGAAAAAGAAGCCGAGTCAGGGGGCGGGGAAGCCCGTGTAAAGAAACAGCATGACAGCGGCAAACTCACAGCTAGAGAACGAATAGAACTCCTCGTTGATAAAAATACCTTTGTAGAACTAGACAAATTCGTTGTACATAGATGCAATGACTTTGGAATGGGAGATAAAAAATTCCTTGGGGACGGCGTTGTAACCGGGTATGGAAAAGTTGAAGGTCGTCAGGTATTTGTCTATGCCCAGGACTTCACTGTATTCGGCGGCTCACTTGGTAGGGAGCATGGAAGAAAGATATGCAAGATCATGGATCTTGCTATGCAGGTTGGAGCCCCTGTTATTGGACTTAGCGACTCAGGTGGTGCCAGGATTCAGGAAGGTGTAGAAAGTCTGGCCGGCTATGCTGAGATATTTTGTAGAAATGTACTCGCCTCAGGCGTTGTACCACAAATCTCCGCCATATTGGGCCCTTGTGCCGGAGGCGCTGTTTATTCTCCGGCGATTACCGACTTCACACTTATGGTTAAAGACACAAGCTACATGTTTATAACTGGTCCTGATGTGATAAAAGCCGTAACACATGAAGAGGTAAGCTCTGAGGATTTAGGCGGCGCAATGGTTCATAACTCCAGAAGTGGAGTCGCTCACTTTGCAGCTGAAGATGATAAAGAATCTATACTACTAATAAAAGAACTATTAAGTTTCCTTCCATCAAACAATATGGAAGATCCGCCAAGGATTAAAACAGAGGATCCTTCTGACCGTCGTGATATGGGACTTAGGTCTATCGTTCCTGAAAATCCCAATAAACCCTACGATATGACAGACGTAGTGACCTCTGTTGTTGATGAGGGTTACTTCTTTGAAGTTCAAGAGCATTATGCAAAAAATATAATTATTGGATTTGCCAGATTGGCAGGGCGTGTTGTGGGAATAGTTGGAAATCAACCTAATGTGCTGGCGGGTTGTCTTGATATCGACGCATCTATAAAAGCCGGCAGGTTTGTAAGATTCTGTGACTGCTTTAATATCCCTATTTTAACATTTGAAGATGTCCCCGGATTCCTACCCGGAACCTCACAGGAGTGGGGCGGAATTATAAAACACGGTGCCAAACTCCTATATGCTTACAGTGAAGCAACCGTTCCTAGAGTTACTGTTATAACAAGGAAAGCTTATGGTGGCGCCTATGATGTTATGTCCTCAAGGCACATAAGGGGAGATATCACATTGGCTTATCCAATAGCCGAGATCGCTGTTATGGGCTCAGACGGCGCTGTAAACATTATTTCACGAGGTCAAATAGCACAAGCCGATGATCCTGAAGCCGAAAGGGCTAAGCTAATAGAAGAGTACAAGGATAATTTTGCCAACCCTTACAAAGCTGCGGAGCTGGGTTTTGTAGATGAAGTCATAAGACCTGAAGATACAAGGCCTCGAGTCATAGCGGCGTTTGAAATGCTTGATGGTAAAAGACAAACAAATCCTCCGAAAAAACACGGGAATATCCCACTTTAACAATAAAGGAAATACTGAATGTTTAACAAGATACTAATAGCAAATAGAGGGGAGATAGCAGTAAGGATAATCCGAGCCTGTAAGGAATTAGGCGCTACTACTGTTGCGGTTTATTCTGACGCTGATCGCCGTTCGCTACATGTAGCCCTGGCTGATGAAGCTTATCACATAGGAGGCTCTGCCCCCGCTGAGAGCTATCTGGTTATAGATAAAATAATTGAGGTCGCAAAAAAATCAGGCGCGCAAGCCATACACCCGGGATTTGGATTCCTTTCTGAGAACGAAACGTTTGCAAAAAGGTGCGAGAAAGAGGGGATAGTATTTATCGGACCCTCTGCCGAAGCCATACGACTGATGGGCGACAAGATAACAGCCAGAAAAATTGCACATGATTCAAAAGTACCGCTCGTTCCGGGATCAGACGGAGCAGTGACTGATGTTGAAGCATCAGTTGTTGCCGATAAAATTGGCTACCCCGTCATGATAAAAGCTTCCGCCGGCGGAGGCGGTAAGGGTATGAGGCTGGTTAGAGATAAAGAAGAATTTGAAAGCTCGCTCCGTATGGCTCGCAGTGAGGCTCGTTCTTCCTTTGGCGATGATTCAGTTTTTGTTGAAAGATTTGTTGAACAACCAAGACATGTCGAAATACAAATACTAGCGGATTCCCATGGCAACACACTACATTTATTTGAACGTGAATGTTCTATACAAAGAAGACACCAAAAAGTTGTAGAAGAGGCCCCTTCTTCTGCAATAAGCGCTAAAACCAGAAAGAAAATGGGAGAGGTGGCCGTCAAGATCGCTAAAGCAGTCAATTACAGCGGTGCGGGGACTGTCGAGTTTATAATGGACCAGAGAGAAAATTTCTTTTTTCTTGAGATGAACACTCGTGTCCAGGTAGAGCACCCGGTGACAGAAATGATCAGCGGCATTGATATAGTAAAATGGATGGTGCGCATTGCAGCGGGAGAAAAGCTACCTTTCAAACAAAAAGAAATCGAAATGAAAGGTTGGGCCCTTGAATGCAGGGTATACGCTGAAGACCCTGAAACCAACTTTATGCCTTCCCCCGGGCTACTTAAATATGTTAAAGCTCCCAGCGGTCCTGGAATTAGGGATGACTCATCAATTTACAGCGGGTGTGAGATAACTTCTTTTTATGACCCAATG
>DAOVUC010000143.1 GCA_030632765.1 Candidatus Dadabacteria bacterium | reverse complement strand
TATCATTACATCCTGAGCTACGTCGATCAGCCTTCTTGTTAAGTAACCTGCATTTGCTGTTTTAAGCGCGGTGTCAGCTAACCCCTTTCTAGCTCCATGAGTAGAAATAAAATATTGAAGAACTGTAAGCCCCTCACGGAAATTAGAAGTAATAGGAGTCTCAATAATTTCACCTGATGGCTTAGCCATCAGCCCCCTCATCCCCGCAAGCTGACGCACCTGAGTCTGACTACCTCTGGCCCCTGAGTCAATCATCATATAAATCGGATTGGCACTTGCCCCCTTCCTGACTTTCCCCTCAGAGTCCACCATCTCTTCAAAAGTAATCTCTTTCATCATCTCCTGAGCCACTTCATCGCTTGTACGTGCCCAGATATCGATTACCTTATTGTATCTCTCTCCGTCGGTAATTAGCCCTTGAGAATATTGATTTTGCACCTTTACAACTTCATCCCGGGCTTTTTGTAACATTCCTTCTTTTCTCACGGGTATCTTCATATCATCAATTGCTATGGAAATACCAGATTTTGTGGAGTACTTAAATCCTAGAGTCCTCATGCGGTCTGCCAGGATTACTGTGCTTTTTCCTCCGGAGACTCTGAAACAACTATCCACTAGATCTTCAGACGCCTTTTTGGTCATTACTCTGTTAACCAATTCAAATGGGATGCCATTTGGCATTATGTCATAAAACAATACTCTTCCGACTGTGGTTTCGTACATTTTGCCATTAATTCTGATCTTTATCTTTGCGTGTACTCCAACATCCATGTAATCATAGGCTATTTGCACTTCTTGTATACTGGAGAAGATCTTTCCATCGCCTTTGTCAAAAGCTACATCTCTCGTCATGTAGTAAATACCAAGAACTATGTCTTGTGTGGGTAGAATTATAGGTTTTCCATGAGCAGGAGATAATATATTATTTGTGGACATTACAAGCGTCCGACATTCAGTTTGAGCCTCAATCGACAGTGGTACATGGACCGCCATCTGGTCTCCGTCAAAATCCGCGTTATACGCGGGGCAGACCAATGGATGAATTTGAATGGCTTTATCCTCAATAAGTATCGGCTCAAAAGCCTGAATACTGAGCCTGTGAAGTGTAGGAGCACGATTTAGGAGAACGGGATGCTCTTTAATTACTTCATCCAAAGCGTCCCATACAATCGGAGCTTCTTGTTCTACTAATTTTTTAGCAATTTTTATTGTTGCCGCAGCACCCCATTTCTCTAATTTATGATAGATAAAAGGCCTGAAAAGCTCCAGCCCCATCTGCTTTGGTATTCCGCACTGATGGAGTTTGAGCTCAGGACCTACGGTGATAACAGAACGTCCAGAGTAATCTACCCTCTTTCCTAATAAGTTTTGTCTGAACCTTCCCTGCTTCCCTTTAATAATATCACTTAGACTTTTAAGCGGACGATGGTTATGACCCAATACCGGCCGGCCTCTACGTCCGTTTTCCAAGAGCGCATCAACAGATTCTTGAAGCATACGCTTTTCATTTATGACAATAATATCGGGAGCGCCTAACTCTAGTAATTTTTGTAGTCGATTATTTCTATTAATAACACGTCTGTATAAATCATTAAGATCAGAGGTTGCAAACCTTCCACCATCAAGAGGGACAAGTGGCCTTAAGTCCGGTGGAAGTACAGGAATTCTTGTAAGAATCATCCACTCCGGACGGTTCTTGGATTTTCTAAATGCTTCACTAATTCTAAGCCTTTTTGCTATACGCGCTCTTTTAATTGGAGATGCGGTGTCCTTCATTTCATGGCGTAGCTGTTCAGAAAGCTCAACAAGATCTATCTTCTTAAGCATCTCCCTTATGGTCTCAGCCCCCATACCGACTCTAAAGCTATGACCATATTCCTCAACCGCTTTTCTATATTTATCTTCGCTCAGAACTTCCGCGAATTTTAGAGAAGTCCCACCAGGATCAACAACTACATAGGATTCATAGTAAAGGGCCTTTTCCAAATCTTTAAGAGTCATATCAAGGAGCATACCAATCCTAGAGGGAATACTTCTCAAGAACCAAATGTGAGCAACGGGTGAGGCTAGCTCAATATGAGCCATTCTATCTCTTCTTACTTTAGAAGAAATAACTTCGACCCCGCACTTTTCACACGTAATTCCTCTGTGCTTTAGTCTCTTATATTTTCCACAAGTACATTCGTAATCTTTTACAGGTCCGAAAATCTTCGCACAAAACAAACCGCTTCTTTCTGGTTTGAAAGTCCTGTAATTAATAGTCTCTGGTTTTTTTACTTCCCCGTTAGACCATTCTTTGATCTTTTCAGGAGAAGCTATCGATATCTTTACCGCAGAATACTCAGAAGGGTTTTTAGGCTTTTCAAAAAGGGTATCTACGTCCACGTTTTACCTCCCTTTATATTTTGAAATAATTAATCCTTTTCTAATTCATCTTTTTCAAGCAAATCAATATCCAGGGAAAGTGCCTGGAGTTCTTTTTGTAGTACTTTAAATGATTCGGGAAGACCCGGTTCAAAATTCATATCACCTTTTACAATAGAATCAAATATCCTGGTTCTTCCTATTACATCATCAGATTTCACTGTAAGAAACTCTTGCAGCGTATATGAAGCGCCATAAGCCTCAAGCGCCCACACTTCCATCTCTCCAAGTCGTTGGCCGCCGAAATGCGCTTTACCACCGAGTGGTTGCTGTGTAACAAGAGAGTATGGACCTATTGCCCTTGCATGTATTTTTTCCTCAACAAGGTGATGCAGTTTTAACATATACATAACACCTACGGTAACCTTTTGATCAAAAGGCTCACCAGTGTAACCGTCAAAGAGCATTGTTTTACCATCTTCCGGTAAACCGGTTTCTCTTAATAATTCTTTTATTTGTTCCTCAGAAGCTCCATCAAAAACAGGAGACATTAAGGGAATTCCCTTCCCAAGACGTTTTGCAATTTCAACAACTTCCTCATCATCAAGATTATTTATTAGCTTGCTGGTTTCAGGGGCATCATAGATAGTTTTTAGCTTAGTTTTTAAGGCATTAGGACTAAACTCTCTTTCCATAATGTCATTTAGCTGCTGGCCAAGCTCCTTACCTGCCCATCCAAGATGAGTTTCCAGGACCTGACCCACGTTCATTCTTGAAGGAACACCCAAAGGATTGAGCACCATCTCTACAGGAGAACCATTTGGGAGATATGGCATATCTTCTTCAGCCAGTATCTTTGAAATAACCCCTTTGTTCCCGTGCCTACCAGCCATTTTGTCTCCTACTTGGAGTTTCCTTTTTACAGCAATTTTTACCTTTACTATTTTGAGAACCCCAGGAGGGAGCTCATCAGGCTTGGTGAGTTTGGAGATTCTCTGGTCATAAACTACATTTGTTAAATCAATTTGCTCAAGAGTTCTTTCAATAATTCGCTTTATCTCAGCCTCTACATTATTGCCTTTTTCAACACCTATATCCGCGAGTTTCTCAAAAGGTATGCCCTCGAGGAGATCCTCAACAATTTTATCACCTTTTTTGAAAACTGTTTTTCTTGATACGGTAAGTTTTGTAGAGGAAGTCTTGTTAAGAATAAGAGGCTTTATGCGCTCAATAGCGTCGTCTTTTAAAATCTTAAGTTCATCATCTCTATCTTGTTCTAGGCGTGTAACTTCAAAATCTTCGATGCTCTTAGCTCTATCGTCTTTAGTAACAACCCTCGAGATAAGCATCTTAACATCTATAACAGTGCCATACATACCTGGAGAAGCTCTTAAGGAAGTATCTTTAACATCGCCTGCTTTATCTCCAAATATTGCCCTTAGCAAACGCTCTTCCGGGGAAAGCTGCGTCTCTCCTTTAGGAGATATCTTGCCTACAATTATGTCCCCTGGTTTCACCTCTGCCCCAATTCTAATTATTCCGCTCTCATCCAAATTTCTAAGAGCGTCTTCACTTACATTCGGGATATCCCTTGTAATTTCTTCTCTTCCGAGTTTTGTCTCTCTCGATATACATTCAACTTGTTCAATGTGAATTGATGTAAATATATCTTCTTTCACCAATTTCTCACTCATGAGAATGGCGTCTTCAAAGTTGTATCCACCCCAGGGCATAAATGCCACAAGCACATTCTGGCCAAGTGCCAATTCGCCGTGATCAGTTGAAGGACCATCAGCAATTACCTGTCCTGTCCTAACAACTTGACCCTTCTTTACTATCGGCTTCTGGTTCCAACAGGTGCTCTGGTTAGATTTTGGAAATTTAAGAAGGTTGTACATGTCAACGCCGGCTTCGTCTTTAGCACTATCAGTATAAACACTTACCACGATCCTAGCTGAATCGACATATTCAATTATACCGTCTCTTTTAGCTATAACAGCTACTCCGGAATCTTTTGCAACTCTGTTCTCAAGTCCGGTCCCAACAATCGGGGCACTGGTTTTAATTAGAGGTACAGCTTGACGTTGCATATTAGAGCCCATCAAAGCACGGTTTGCATCATCATGCTCAAGAAAAGGTATTAAAGAAGCTGATACAGAAACAAGCTGGGCCGGGGATACGTCCATTAGCTCAACTCGTTCACGATCAACCATTAGAAACTCCCCACCTTGTCTTGCGGAAACAAATTCAGCTGTAAAATTCCCCTTTGCATCAAGTGCCGCATTTGCCTGCGCAATTATGTATTTCTCTTCAGCAAGCGCATTCATATAAACAATTTCAGATGTAACCTTTGCCTTTTTTACAACACGGTACGGGGTCTGTATAAAACCAAAGTCATTTATCTTCCCATACGTACTGAGACTTGAGATAAGACCAATGTTAGGCCCTTCAGGGGTTTCAATTGGACATATTCTTCCGTAGTGAGAGGAATGAACATCTCTAACTTCAAAGCCTGCTCTTTCACGCGTAAGACCTCCAGGGCCTAAAGCGCTAAGTCTCCTCTTGTGAGTAATTTCTGACAGTGGATTAGTTTGATCCATAAACTGGGAAAGTTGCCCCGTAGCAAAAAATTCTTTTACGACAGCAATTACTGTTTTAGGGATTAGTAGTTCGCTCGGCATCAGGTTCTCAACCGCCTGATAACCCATTTTCTCTTTGACAGAACGGGCTAATCTTTCAAGCCCATGATAGAATCTGTCTTCAATTAATTCACCAACGGTCCTGACTCTTCTATTTCCAAGATGGTCAATATCATCCGTTGCTCCTCTCCCACCTCTTAATCCTAGGAGATACCCAACAGTCCCCAGAATATCTTCTGTT
>DAOVUC010000101.1 GCA_030632765.1 Candidatus Dadabacteria bacterium | reverse complement strand
TCCCAAATGTAAGCTCATCTATATTCTCTTCGCTAATATCTTCACTAGTAAATTCAGGGGTGTTTTTCCAAATATAAAATGCTTCTCCAATTTGGGATTTGATCTCTGCACTCTCAGAATAATCCACCAATTTTTTCCTGAGTTCCTTCTCTATTTGATCAAACTCGTATCGTGTAATATCTGCAACCGTTTCAGTCATCTTTTATGATACTGCTCCTTCGTGTTAAATTTAATATTAGGGATACAGTATATGTAATTATCATACCAGTGTACATTCTCTCAGGAATTTCTGAAGTTATATTTAATTTCAGCGACGATAGAGTAATTAGGGGCAGGTTTGTAGGGTTAGAGAAAAAATTCCATGCTTTACTTATAGTCATTGCAATATTTTGTTTTCTCTCTAAAGAATATATTTTCATATGTTGACGTCCTTTTGAGCTTTAGTTTACCGGAAATTAAGAAAAGTGGCGCAATATACTAATTATGCCCTAGCAACAAAAGATCGGGCCAAATCGAGCATAAATAACTTTTGAATATCGTTTTTCCTATGTATAATCCTTTTCCGTTATGAAAATTGTACAAATTAATATAAAAAATCTAAAAAGCCAATTGAGCGGTCTTAGGAGAAGTTCTTCTCTATCCGATCCTGTGCTGGAATCGTCTACAAAAAAAATTGTGGATGATGTAAAACGAAACGGTGACAAAGCTCTTTTTAAATATACAAAGAGGTTTGATAAGGTAGAGCTCACAAAAAGAACTGTTAAGGTTACAGTTAGGGAGATTGAGCGAGCACAGTCACTGGTTTCTAAGGAATTAAGAACTGATCTTCTAACCGCAGCAAAAAGAATAAGAGAATTTCATAAACACAAACTTCCCAAAGCGGGTATGTACAAAGACAAGCTTGGAAATGAGCTAGGATGGCTCATTCGTCCTATTGAAAGAGCCGGGTTATATGTTCCCGGAGGAAAGGCCGCTTATCCTTCAACCGTCTTGATGACTGCCATTCCCGCTAAAGTAGCAGGCGTGGAAGAACTTGTGCTAGTTACCCCGTGCCCTGGCGGTGAGTTAAACCCTACGGTTTTAGTAGCAGCCTCAATTGCCGGTGTGGACTCCATATATAAAGTCGGAGGAGGGCAAGCTGTAGCTGCTCTGGCATACGGTACGGAGTCGGTTCCCAAGGTGGATAAGATTGTAGGTCCAGGGAATATATTTGTGACCATTGCAAAGAAGCTCGTATTCGGGCAAGTAGATATTGATATGATTGCAGGGCCCAGTGAGGTCCTGATAATTGCAGACGGCAGCTCTCCCGCAAGCTGGGTTGCGGCCGATCTATTGGCTCAAGCTGAGCATGATGAGATGGCTGTTCCTCTTATTGTTACCGATTCCCCTGAGTTTGGAAAAGAGGTTAAAAAAGAGGTCTCACGTCAATTAAAACTGCTTAAAAGAAAGAACATAGCGAGCCAGGCTGTGAAAAGCCAGGGGCGCATATTTATCGTGAAAGATATTTATCAAGCGGTTGAGGTGGCGAATGCTCTTGCTCCTGAGCACTTGGAATTGTGTGTTAAAAACCCAAAGGCTCTAGTTAAAAAGATCAAGCACGCGGGAGCGATATTCTTAGGTTCGATGTCCACGGAGGCATTTGGTGATTATATAGCTGGGCCAAGCCACGTCCTTCCTACAGGAGGAGCTGCAAGGTTTTCTTCTCCCCTTAGCGTTTATGATTTTCTAAGGATGCCTAGCGTGATATCAATTTCAAAAAAGGGGTTTGAAAAACTCAGCGACTCTGTTATGAACCTTGCCTATAGCGAAGAGCTTGAAGCCCATGCTCTTTCCGTAAAAGTAAGAAAGTAGGCGCTATTTCCACAAACCCATACATAATGCGTGAACATATATCGGATAAATGAAATGACTTCTAAAGATAAAAAACCAGAACCTAATGACTCTAGCATAATAGTATCGAGGGTTAGTCAGGAAATTCGAGATATTTCCCCTTACTCGGTACCTCGTTTCGATTGCAAAATCAGACTTGACGGCAATGAGAGTCCCTTTTCCCTTCCAAGGCAAGTGCAAGACAAAGTAGATAGAGTTGTAAAAGAAATTGATATAAACAGGTATCCGGATTCTGAGGCAGAGAGATTGATTGAGATAATATCCAGAGTCTGTGATTTTCCCAAAGGGGGGGTTCTTCTAGGAAACGGATCGGATGAGCTCATAGGGATGCTTATTACAACCTTTACATCCGGTACATCCGGCACGGGAAGGATTCTCTGTCCATCACCTACCTTTTCTATGTACAAGCTTACAGGGTTGGCTATGGGAGCCGAGATTATAGAAGTTCCATTGGATGAGAAATTCGATATAGATCTGGATGCAACTATTAGTATGATCGAAAACAACGATCCAGATTTGATATTCCTGGCTTCTCCTAATAATCCTACAGGAAATATGTATTCTGCCAGTAAAATTGCGGAAATTGTAAGCGTGGCAAAGGGTATTGTAGTAGTGGACGAGGCTTATTCCGATTTTAGCGGGTATACGTTCCTACCGCTCGTAAAAGAGTGTGAGAATCTTGTAATCCTGAGGACATTATCAAAAGTTGGATTTGCCGGACTTAGGATAGGGATGTTGTTGGCAAGGGAAAATCTTGTGAGTGAGATAAACAAAGTCCGCTATCCCTATAATATCAATTCTCTAAGCCAAGCGGTAGCAGAGGTAGTGCTTGAAAACCACAAGTTTGTGACAGAAAACATTCAGCTTATAATTAGGGAAAGGGATCGTATATACAAGGCATTATCCGTCTTAGAGGGGATAGATGCCAATCCAAGTGATGCGAATTTTATATTTTTTAGAGCAAATGACGCGGATGCCGTATTTAGCGAATTAGTTGAAAGGGATATACTTATTAGGAACTTTAATAGGCCCGGAAGACTTCAGAACTGTATGCGTGTAACAATTGGCACACCTCAAGAGAACGATTCTTTCCTGAGTGCTTTAGGCGAAATCCTTTCCTCTTAGTTTTGCCACTACCGTGAAGCCTACCCAAAAGACTAAGCAAGCAATGGGGAACACATCTCCGATTCTTGTATAGAGAGTTTTTCCTCCGTTCATGAGACTTACTTCTCCCACCAGGTTTGTTTGAACAAAGTTATCTGTCCTGTCAACAACTCTTCCCACGGGGTCGATAATTGCACTTATGCCGGTGTTTGTGGATCTTAATAGATACCTTCTTGTTTCTACCGCTCTTGGAATTGAAATGAATAAGTGCTGGTAGGGCGCTATCGTTTTACCGAACCATGCATCGTTTGTGATGTTGACAATTAGATTCGCGCCTTTATCTACGAACTGTCTGCTAAATGAGGGGATAATGTCCTCGTAGCATATTATGGGAGCTATTTTAACGCCTTTTTCTTCGATTTCGAATAGATCAAGTTCGCTGCCGGGAGTGAAATCTCCGGAGGCGGGGCTTATGTTTTTAATTGCCGGGATATATTTTGCAAACGGAAGATACTCGCCGAAAAGAAGGAGTTTAACTTTGTTGTATCGTTCCAATATTATACCGTTTGAATCGGTTAAGAATGCGGTGTTGTACTTAATTATATTTTCGTCTGTAAGTATCTCGGCATCAGGGTCAGTGGGTGTAAACGACATACCTCCAACAATGAAATATTTCCCCTCCATCTCTGGCACTCCCATTTCATCCCTAACTATTAGATAGTTAGAATCGTTTGAGAACCAGGCTTGGATTGCGGTTTCAGGCCAGATGATTAGATCCGCGGACTTAAGGTCCTGTGACATCTCCTTATGTTTGTCGGTGACTGTTTTTTCCTGGTTCTCGGTTTTTTCCAGGAAATCAAAATTAGCCTGCACCATTCCTATGTTAAGTTTAGGGGACTGAGATATTTCAACATCAACCTGAACAATTCTGAAATATCCGTATGCAAGAGTTGAGATCAGTAGTATGAAGGATAGCAATATCTCTGGGGCTGGAAGTATAGCGTACAGGATGAATTTTTTGATAACCCTCATTAATGTGACATTCACAACTACAATTATGAAGCTTAAGACATATATACCCAATAGATCATAGACCTGGATAACGGGTAAAAAGTCCGCCTGAGAATTAGTAATACCGTAGGGAAATAAAAATGGGAATAGATATTCTATTGATGTCCAGATTGACGCTATTAGCAGTACCGAAAGAACACCGGGTTTTCTAAACAATCCGAGTCTCGTACTAATGTATGAGAATATGCCAAACGAAAGGCCGGCAAAGGCGCTTAAGAAGATTATAAATATGACACTTATAATAATTGGGAACCCCCCAAATCTAGCAAGGGTTCCTATTAACCAGTAGGTGCCTATAAAATTTCCAATTGTTCCCGCCAGCAGACCAAGTTTGAAAGCGTCTCTCGGGGATTTTTTAACTATTGTCCAAAATAGCGGTATCAAAAGAATCCAGGCAAGGATTCCTAAGTAGGGGACCATAAAAGTAAGTGGATATAGGACGCCTGTCAGTGCGCAGAGGGCCAGATCGGACTTTTTAATCTCAGACATGGTGCTTAAACATACCCAAGCGCGAGGTGTTGGGAAAGAAAGCTCTCTTTAGTTAATGAGGAAGTTTCAATCAATAGTGCAATCTATGCTTTTCTCTTTTTCCCGGATCTTTTAGGCGGAACAGGGGGCTCAGCCAATTCACCTGAATTGCTAAGAGTATATAATTTTACTGCTCCCACTACGATTAATCCAAGCGCCATAACCTGAGCTACGGAAAGGTTGGGGATAGGGCTAGGTGTCGTGTTTCTAAAGAACTCTATAAAAAACCTCTCAAATCCCGCAATGATCAAGTAGATTGAAAAAAGCCATCCGGCTGGTCTTAATTTAGTTCTGATTTTCCATATATATAAAAATGCTATAAACATTATTACTATTTCATATATCTGGGTGGGATGTACTGCCTCGGTTGTTGGCGGAAGGCCTTTGGGAAAGGCTATCGCCCAGGGCAAGTTTGACGGGACGCCGTAATCATCTCCTACCAGTAAACACCCTATTCTCCCAATGGAATACGCTAATGCCGCTGCCGGGGCCGCTAGATCTCCTATTGTCCACATGCTAATCCTGTTTCTGTGGGCAATTATCCAGACTATTATAAGCGCTCCAAGAAATCCCCCGTAGAATGTAAGGCCGCCGCGGGATAAAAGATGAGTGAGTGGGTGTCTGATTAAATCTCCAAGCGGTACGTTTTCAAATAGATAAAGTAGTTTAGCTCCTACGATCCCACCGATCATGGTAGCAAGGAACATATTGCTTATAACCTTTTCGTTAAGCTTCTTTCTCGTTGTTTCAAGCGATATAAGCCAATAGCCTGCTAAAAAGCAAAGAGCTATCATTACTCCGAATGAAGAGATGGTGAAGTCGCCGATTTTTATAAGATCAGGATACATTTAGTCCTCGCTTCCTTTAGTGGATGAATTATTAATTTTTGAGTCGATCTCTTTTTTGAGTTCAGAATTTTTGATCATAAAATAAAATAGAAACCCAAAAAGAACTACACACAGAACGATCTGAACAATTAGAGCTGTCGATAAGCTACCCATGATTAATTCTCCTAATTAATTTTAACTCATTAAGACAGAAGTCGATATCTACTGTTTTCACGAAGCTACCCATGATTGTTTTTTAACTGAAGATAATATATTTAAACTTGCATTAAAAGTAAAAATAGGTAGTTTCCTATACCAAATGCTAACCTCTCCCGTGTTAGTTCTCAATCGTTATTTTGTTCCTGTTACGATTACAAGCGTCAGAAGAGCTTTTGTAATGCTATATGGCGGTATAGCAAAGGCTGTAGATGGGGAATATAATACCTTTGATTTTGAATCCTGGACACAAATTTCCGAATTTAAAGAGCAAGACGATGTAATCCGTACTGTAAGTGCAATTATAAAGACCCCTAGAGTAATAATACTGGTTCGCTATGAAGGGGTTATAAGAAAAGAGGCAAAATTTAACCGTTTAAATATATTCAGAAGGGACGGGGGAACTTGCCAGTATTGTTATAAACAGTTTTCACGTTCTGAGCTTACTATAGACCATGTTGTGCCACGCTCTCATGGTGGTAGGAGTGTGTGGGATAATGTAGTTTGTTGTTGTATAGCCTGTAATAGGAAAAAGGGCGGTCGCACTCCGGTGCAAGCGAGAATGAAGCTGAAAACCAAACCTAAGAAGCCCCTTTGGGATCCGTTCTCAAATATATATATAAAAGCTGTAAGATATAAAGAATGGGAGCCTTTCTTGAGTTTTGTAGATATATCCTATTGGAACGTAGAACTCGAAGAATAAACGAGCTTTCACTATTTAATTTCTAGAAAATCGAATATTGCTGGTTTTTA
>DAOVUC010000146.1 GCA_030632765.1 Candidatus Dadabacteria bacterium | reverse complement strand
TGTATAGCTGTAATCAAGTGCTTTATTTATACAGACGAAGAAATCGTCCATGTCTTTTACTTCTCTTTTTAAGAATCTTGCTGTAAGAAGATAATTGCAGATAATGGCAATCCCATGAGCTACGTTGTCTTCTTGTTTATAAAGGCTCTTGTCTTCTCCTTCGAGACTATAACGTTGCCCCCAGCTTCCTTCAGGTGAAATGCAGTCTTTCATGAAATAAGCCATGGACTTCATAATTGCGAAAGCCTGTTCCCTGCAGTCATAATCGTTTGAAGAACCGGCAAGTCTTCTCATTAGCTGAACAGCACAATTGGTATCTCGGGGATATACATAGGGATAACGGGATGAGGGTGGAGAGGCCAATAGCAATCTGCCATATTTTTTATTTTCAATAGTGCATCTCAGGATTATATCCATCTGCTCATTGAGCTGATTATTAAGCTTGGTTAACCCTTTAGTCCGTTTTGCCATAACTTCTGTCCTCCCTGTCTATATGCTCTTTAGAATTGCCTACAATGATCCTACCAGGTACGTCGCTCCTGTGGGATGAGGCATTCCCCCTTCAGGCTCAAGAGTTACATAAAACTCCATTTCTCCGCCATGATCAGGCATACAATTTATTTCAATCATCTTATGCCCATCTTTGCCCACTAAAAAAGTGCCCATGCTGTGAGGCTCTCCATTTTCAACTACCCAAAATTGATATGTCTTTCCCTCTTGGAGAGGAGGGATGTTCGCTACCATTAGAATTGCGTCTTTGGACCCTGTTTCCCAGAGTAGTTTTCCCGAGGAATCTAATTCAGGCATACCACTTGCAAGCTCAATAGTTTCTACCTTAGGGTTCATTACAAAATCCATCACCTCAGGTTCTTTTTCAAGATTCGCCTGGAGATTTCTTAGATCCTGACCTTGTATGGACAGTTCCTTCCTAAGAGACATATTGTTCACGAAAAGTATTATAAGTAAGCCCGCGGCAACAGCACTGCCCAAGTTGAACCAAATTGGCTGAATATTTTTCCAGAAACTAAGGGCTGAGGGTTTTGTCGGAGCAGCTTCCTGCACTTCTATGCTATCAAAGATTTTATTCTCAACTTGTGCAGAAAGTGGACTATCTTCTAAGGAATAGGCAAGTGAGGATAGAACGAGCTCGTTCTCTCTCAGCACTTTTTCGCAAATCTCACAACCCGCGCTCAGGTGCTCCTCTAGTATTCTCAGCTCATATCCCTTTAATACACCGAGTGCAAAAAGATTTATTTGGTCTTCATATTTTCCTTCTTCATGTACCATCTAATTCAAATCCTCAATGTAAGGCATAATTTTATCTTTTAATTTTATAACACCCAGTCTAATCCTGGTTTTAATAGTTCCCACGGGTTCGTTTAGCTTCTCAGCTGCCTCCAAGTGGGTGAAACCTTCAAAATATACCATTTTAATAACAATACGCTGCTTATCAGGCAATGAATCAAGCGCTTGCCGGATTACGTTTTTACTTTCCTCCCTATCTTCTATTATACGAGATAAATCATCGTTTGAGTTCACTTTTTCTTCATCAATCTCAATGTTTCGATCTCTATATCTAATAGTTCGTAGTTTGTCGATAGATCTGCTTCTGGCTATATTCAGTATCCAGGTAGATACAGCCCCACGCTCTGAATCATATGAGTATGCTTTGTTCCATACTTGTAAAAAGATTTCTTGTACTACTTCCTCAGCATCTTCCTTGTCTCTGAGCATTCTGAGTGCAAGGTTATATACCACCTGAGAAAAACGGGTGTAAATCTCTTTAAACGCAGTTTTATCGCCCTGTTTTACTTGGTTTATTAACTGTTGATCCAGCTCGCGATTAGATATTTGTTGCATAACCAGAGTCCCACTCAACCATTGAACCATTGTAGTTAAACCAAAGTTTTTGTCAATCGTTAGTTTTATCTTTAACTCTAGCGTGTTTATATGTTCAGCGAAGTTCTGGGTAAGGATGTTTAATAGAGAAATTCCCTGGTTAATAATTAGTGTAGGTTTTAGAAATACTTGCTTCATTTATATCTATGTCCAAAAATCAGAATCAAGGTAGTATTTATTTCAAAAACCATCCATTCAGATCTTACTAGAAATCGCCTGATATCTTTTCTCGAATAGATAGCCGGTTTCTTAAAACTCTTGATTTAACCGCTGAAATTGAAAGACCCATAAATTCTCCGACCTCTGCGTTTGAAAACCCTTTTATATCTTTAAGGTAAAATATCGTTTTATTGCTATGGGTTAATTCGTTTAACGCATTGTTTAATATCTTCATCTTTTCTTTATAAAGAATTACTTCATCAGGTCTTTTAGCCCAGTCTGAAGGACTTGGGAGTTGTGTATCTAAACGCTCGGGATTATCTAAATGAATTTCCTTGTTAGTTTTTTTCTTGGATTCGTTAAGGAATTTGTAGCAAGAATTTAATGTTACTTTGTAGAGCCATGTTGAGAATTTAGAATTTCCTTTGAAAGTATGTAGTTTAGCTGTCAGGATCAAAAAAACCTCTTGTTTAATTTCTTCCGCATCATAGCTGTTACGGATTAGTTTCATTGCAAAGCCCATTATCATATCGCTGTAACGATGGAAAATGTGATTAAAGGCTTCCTCATCGTGATTATTAACATATAGTCCTACAAGCCTTTCATCAGATGCTTTATCATAGTCAAATGGCAATAAATAGATCCGGTGATCCTTAAGCTGAGACTTGCTGTTAATGTCATAATCGAAAGTAGGTTCATATGATTCCTTTGGTCTTGTTAGTGCTGCGTTTGATTCTTTCATATACTTAGCGTCTCCTATCTAGAATATGATGAGGCCTCTACTTGCTAAATATACGAGAAGGGCTCGGTTTCAGTTTTATTTTGTGGAATACAATTGATTCTCTTCTCGAGAGCATGCGGTTTCTTATGATGCAGATTTTCCTCTTTATTTATAGTGAGTTAGTATGTATTCTAAGCGCGCAGTTCTTAATAATGGGTTATGATCATTTTTCAACTCTCTAAGATGTAGAAACTTTTTTCTGTGAGGAGGCAAAAAATTGCTAGGTAAAAAAAATAATGATAAGTCAAAGTTGAGTATTAACAACTCACTGCGATCCGTGTACGAATCATCTAAATCGAATTTGGAGCTGCCGAGATATGAAATGCCTCAACAGAGCATGCGGGCGGACATTGCTTATAACTTAATTAAAGATGAATTATTTTTAGACGGGAATTCAAGATTAAACCTGGCTACCTTCGTTCAGACGTATATGGAGCCCGAGGCCTCACAGCTTATGGCCGATTGCGTTGATAAGAACATGATTGACAAAGACGAATAACCGCAAACGGCGGAAATTGAGATTCGGTGTGTAAATATTATTGCCAAGTTGTGGAATGCCCACAATCATGAAGAGGCAGTAGGAACTTCAACGATAGGATCCAGCGAAGCATCTATGCTGGGGGGGCTGGCCCTTAAGTGGCGATGGCGAAAAAAGATGGAAGGTCAGGGCAAATCCACTTCCAAACCGAATATGGTGATGGGTGCCAATGTTCAAATATGTTGGAAAAAGTTTGTAAAGTATTGGGATATTGAACCCAGATATGTTCCGTGTGAGGGGGACAGATTCATACTCGATCCTGAAATGGCGGTGCAATTAGTAGATGAAAATACCATTGGAGTCGTCGCAATCATGGGAAGTACATTCGATGGGAGTTATGAACCTGTTGAGCGATTGTGTCAAGCATTAGACGATTATCAAGAAAAAACCGGAAATGATATACCCGTTCATGTTGACGGGGCCAGCGGCGGTTTTGTGGCTCCTTTTCTACAACCCGATATTGTCTGGGATTTCCGTCTGCCGCGCGTGCAATCCATAAATGCGTCAGGCCATAAATATGGCTTGGTATATCCGGGTGTGGGCTGGGTTGTATGGCGTGATAAATCCGCATTACCCGAAGACTTGGTCTTTCATGTCAGTTATCTGGGTGGAGATATGCTGGATTTTTCTATGAATTTTTCCAGACCCGGCAGTCAGGTTCTGGCTCAGTATTTCAATTTTTTAAGACTAGGGTTTGAAGGTTACACTGAAACACATAAGAACAGCCAAGATGTCGCTTTGTACCTGTCAAAGCAGATTTCCGAAATCGGTCCCTTTGAGCTGATTTCCGATGGTAGTGACATTCCCGTTTTTTGCTGGCGCATGAAAGAGCAGATAAATTATTCCCTCTTCGATTTTGCCGATCACTTACGCACACGCGGCTGGCTTGTTCCTGCATATCCCATGCCTAAGAACCGTCATGACCTGATTGTTCAGCGCATTGTTGTGAAAAAAGGATTAACACGTGATATGGCCGATATTCTAGTTGAAGATATGAAGCGTGCCATCGATCACTTTGCCACTCAGCCAAATAATGTTCCTAAAACGTCCGGAAGCCATTTTGCGCATCTGTAAAATCGAATGTTAAATATTCGGACTCGTTTCAGGGGGCCTGACAACAGGTGGAATCGCAATAGGCACTACAGAGACAGAATTCTTAGTTTTGGCATCCTCATTTTCATCTTTTGTGTGATGTATTCCACTGGTCTTTGCATGGAGCATAGAGAGGCCCATAAGTGCTATTATCAGACCTCCAGCAATCTCAAAAGAAGCAATATCAATCCCAAAATCCCTGAGAAGAAGATCGCCGCTCCACGTAACGATAATAAGTATGATCAGGATTGCTATCCCGGCTACAAAAGCTATCTTTCTTTTCTCCAGGAGAGACTTGTCTCCGGTCAGACTGGCGAATATTGCAAGATTGCCAATCGGGTTTGTGATAGCCAGCATTGCAATTGTAAATGTAATTATTTCTGCTTTACTCATAGACTTGATCTCATTACTACCGCTAACAATTTAAAGGTCAAACCACCTTCTTTAGTTGAAAGTATATGAAATTATAGTTTTATCTGATCTCAATTTTTTAATAGTTTCTGTCTTTTAAGAGGGCAATCATGACGCCTGATAAATTATTTTCCTTGCCTATGTATTATTCATAGCTATATTATTTCTATTAGATAATCATTAAGGAGGCTTTATGAAATACCCGCTAGCAATATTTGTCTTTATTCCTGTCCTTTTATTCTTAGTTATTTCAGTTGGTTGCGAAAGACCAGAGAGTGTAAATGTCTCTCAAGATAACTCCGTTAACAAAGAAGAAACGACAAAAAAAGTAGCAGTTGAACAAGAAAAATC
>DAOVUC010000280.1 GCA_030632765.1 Candidatus Dadabacteria bacterium | reverse complement strand
GTGTTTAAGAGTGTAAAATATGATCCCAAGGTTTATAGCGGATTTGCGTTTGGTATGGGAATTGAGAGAATTGCTATGCTTAAGTTCGGTATAAACGATATAAGACTATTTTTTGAGAACGATGTCAGATTCTTAAGGCAGTTTATTTAACGTATCCAGCATCGGATGAATTGAGCTAAAATCTCATGTATATTAGTAGCCCTCAGCGTTGAATTTAACTTAAATAAAGGAGCACGGAAAAATGTCGGTTAAACCTGACCACTGGATTAGAAAAATGGCAATAGAGCACAAAATGATAGAGCCCTTTGTCGATGAACAGGTAAGAAACGGGTCAATATCATACGGAGTTTCCGCTTACGGCTACGACATAAGGGTAAGTAATGAATTCAAAGTGTTTACCAATGTTCATAATACGGTTGTAGATCCCAAGAATTTCGATGACAGATCTTTTGTGGAGATTAACGCTGATGTTTGTATAATCCCTCCAAATTCCTTTGCACTGGCCAGGACGGTTGAATATTTTAGGATACCCCGAAGCACAATTACCCTGTGCGTTGGAAAATCCACTTACGCCAGGTGTGGAATAATTGTAAACGTAACACCCTTTGAGCCGGAATGGGAGGGATATGTAACCCTTGAGATCTCAAATACAACTCCTCTTCCGGCAAAGATTTATGCAAATGAAGGCATAGCGCAGGTCCTGTTTTTTGAGTCTGACGAGATATGTGATATCTCCTATGCGGATAAAAAAGGGAAATATCAAAAACAAGTAGGAATTACCCCCCCTAAACTTTAAAATTGCAAGTTGAGGCATTATTGGTTTATAGTCGCATCTAGCCTATATTATTAGCTAAATTGCCTTATAATATTGTTTTTGATATATGCGTTCAAACCCCCTGATTTTATTTCCCTTTTTTGCGTTTTCGTGGTATAATAACCCATTAATTTTTACCCGCCTATGTGTGTATACGGAGGTAGCTGATTTTGGAAGTAAAGAGAGACCCGGATGAAAATACTCCTGTAAAAAATGACGGCTCATATACCGCTGAACAAATAAAGGTTCTACCCGGTTTAGAAGCCATTAGAAAACGTCCTGATATGTACATTGGGGACACGAGCTCAAGGGGGTTTCACCACCTTGTGTTTGAGGTTCTCGACAATAGCGTTGACGAGGCGCTTGCAGGTTTTTGCGACAAGATTAATGTAACTATCCATGTGGACGGAAGCCTCACAGTTGAGGACAACGGCCGTGGTATACCTGTCGACAAGCATAAAGAGACCGGCAAGTCAGCAGCTGAAGTTGTGATGACTATGCTTCATGCGGGCGGCAAATTTGAGGGCAAGGTATATCAAGTGTCCGGGGGACTGCATGGAGTTGGCGTAACCGTTGTGAACGCTCTTTCCGAGTATCTAATTTTAGAGATTAGAAGAGAAGGAAAGGTCTGGTATCAGAGATACGAACGCGGTAAGGCGGTGAGTGATCTTAGTGAGACGGGTAAGACTAATAGGTCCGGAACAAAAATCCACTTTAAGCCTGATCCCACAATCTTCGAGATTGCGGAATTTAACTACGATACGCTCGCTCACAGGATAAGAGAGCTTGCTTTTCTTAATAAAGGTCTTGTTATTCAAATTGTCGATGAAAGAACCGGTAAGGAACAAGAATTCTTTTACGAGGGTGGAATAGTAGCCTTTATTAATGAGCTTAATAAAAACAAAAAACCGCTTCATCCTGAGCCGATTTACGTTAGCGGAGAAAAAGACGATATCATAGTAGAAGTTGCTCTTCAATATAACGACAGTTATTCAGAGACTATATTCTCTTATGCGAATAATATAAATAACATTGAGGGCGGAACTCATCTTACGGGGTTTAGAGGCGCTCTTACCAGGACTGTTAACAAATACGCCGAGGACAAAGGGCTTGTTAAAAACGCTAAGGTCTCACTAAGCGGCGAAGATGCCAGAGAGGGGCTTACTGCTGTAATAAGCGTTAAGCTGCCCGATCCGAAATTTGAGGGTCAGACTAAGACCAAGCTCGGTAATACCAATGTAAAAGGAATTGTAGAAGTACTTTTAAATGAAAAATTAGGGATTTTCTTCGAGGAAACCCCCTCTGTTGCTAGAAAGATCATTGAAAAAGCGGTTGACGCTGCAAGGGCCAGGGAAGCTGCGAGAAAAGCAAGAGAGCTTACTAGAAGAAAAAGTGCCCTTGAGTCGGGTTCTCTTCCGGGGAAGCTAGCGGATTGTCAGGAGCGCGACCCTGAGTTATGCGAAGTTTATCTCGTAGAGGGTGAATCCGCCGGAGGGTCGGCTAAACAGGCCAGATCCAGATACAATCAGGCGGTTCTACCGCTTAAGGGAAAAATCCTTAACGTTGAGAAGGCACGGTTTGATAAGATGCTCGGCAATGAAGAGATCAGAACACTAATCACTGTTCTCGGGACTGGAATTGGCAGTGAAGACTTTGATATTAACAAACTCCGTTATCACAAAGTAATACTAATGACAGATGCCGACGTTGACGGCTCTCATATAAGGACGCTTCTGCTTACTTTCTTCTACAGGCATTTCCCCGAGATAATTGAAAGGGGCCATCTATATGTAGCGCAGCCCCCACTTTATCGTGTAAAAAAGGGTAAATCAGAGAAATATCTAAAAGACGATCATGAGTACGAAGATCATTTTCTTGAGATCGGCACACGAGGAGTTTCTTTAAATATCTCCAACAATG
>DAOVUC010000116.1 GCA_030632765.1 Candidatus Dadabacteria bacterium | reverse complement strand
GTCCTTAAGATCATAAAAGTGCTTTTCATGCCTTGCTCTGGAGATTGAATCTATATTCCAGAATCCAGCGTCAAAGAAAGTAGCTGCTCCCCTGTCTCTATTAACATAATTCATTACCATGTCTTTAATATTTATCTCTCTAGAACCGGGTAGAAGGGCTTCTGCAAATGCTTCCATTACATTTTGAGTATTCTCATCAAAGACTATGTAACCTTTTTGAATTTCGATACCCTTATCTAAATTCCTGGCCAATGAAGTGACGGGAAACGCGGATAGTACTTCCCCGCCTATGATTCCAACAGCTAAAGTTTTTAAAAATTTTCTTCTAGAATCTATCATTATTGGTTCTTTTCCTTATTGCTTTCTTGTTCAATTATTTCGATTGTCATATTATTTTCTTCCACAGCCTTGCGAATATAGCTGTCAACCATCTGGGCCCTACGTTTCGCTTCTAATCCGTACTTAATAGAGTTTTTCGATACATTAAAGGGTACGTCCTTTGTCTCTACTATTTTAAGAACACTAAATGTTCCGTCCGGTTTTTTTATTACTTCAGAAACCGATCCAACTTCTATAGCCGTAAAATGCTCTACCATTGCTCTATTATAACCTATATCTTTCACGGTTATTGGTATGTCTGGATAACTATTTGCTATAGTTTGTAACTCTTCCCCACTTTTAATTTTGTCTTTGATTTCGCTGCCTAGGCTACTGTCCGGAAATGATATTTCTTGTATGCGCGCATATGTATATTTATCTTTATTGCTTTCGTAATAGTTCTTGATCTCTTCACCCGATATTTCTTTTGTTGGCTCGGCATTTTCATAGATGCTTGTTTTTATTCCCTGGATTATTAAATTTTTTCCAAAATTTCTAGCCTTAGCCCTGTACTGTTTATCAAGACCCTGTCTAATACCAATTTGATACAAGATTTCTTCGTTAATTACGTATTCAAGATTTCTTCCATAAAGGCTATCTTCATAAATAGGGTGTCCGTTAACACGCGCTACTACCTTTCCTTCTCTTTCCGTTTCAGTATCGACTACGGAAGTATTCTCATTCATGCTGGATTGAGATTGCTTGACGCCGGTACCGGTATTGTCATCAGCTGGCGCTTTGCTGTCCGAGTCGGACTGATTGCATCCAATAAGTATTAAAACAATGAATAATAAAAGAAACTTACGTAAAGCCATGGTATCACTCCCTGTGTTCAGATATTTATTTTAGCCAAATTTATAACTTATAAATTGACATAAAGCAATAGTTTCTTTATATTATCCACCACTGATATGCCTACTAATAAAGAGAAATACGACTGCGTTGTAATTGGTTCAGGCCCGGGTGGCGCCCCTTTTGCGTGGAAACTTGCTTCACAAGGAATGGATGTCCTTGTTCTGGAAGCAGGCCCTAGTTACAACCCTCTTAAGGACTATGCTCTAGCTGAACAGGATTGGGAAACTAAAAGATTTCCTTATAAAAAGAAGATTAAATATACTTACGGTAAACAGCAGACTTTAGATCCTCAGTACAGCCAACTTAAATCATGGAATAAAGCGAACGGAATGCTTAATGGAACTGAGAAGAGGATTTATTACAAGTATCATCAAGTTTCAGGTGTAGGTGGGACCACCCTCCATTACCAGGGTGAGGCTCATAGGTTAAATGAGAATGCATTTCGCATGAAAACCCTTTACGGTGAGGCTGTAGATTGGCCTATTGATTATAAAACGCTTGAGCCATATTACAGCGAGGTTGAAAATATTATTGGTGTAGCCGGTCCTGACAAAGTACCTTACCGCCCACGCAGTAAGCCTTATCCGCTAAACCCACATAAGCTGAGCTATGCAAGTCAAGTTATAGAGAAAGGTTGTAAAAAACAGAATTTAAGCCTTGAGCCTAATACAGTCGCAATACTTTCCCAGCTTTATCGTGATGCACCTCCATGTAATTATTGTAACGGTTGTATGTGGGGATGTCCCAGGAAGGATAAGGGAAGTGTTGATGTGACTTTTATCCCTATTGCCGAAGACACTGGTAAATGCGAGATATTGACTTATGCATTTGCTTCCAGAATTGAGGTTGAAAACAAGCTGGGTAAAAAGAAAGTAACTGGCGTTTCATATTATGATAGGGGGGGCAAGGAACATTTTGTTAAGAGTGATTATGTTGCAGTTGCCTGCGGGGCAGTGGAGACTCCTAGAATTCTATTAACTTCAGATATTAATCAAAACGCTCTTGTAGGTAAGAATTTTATGGAAACTACTTTCTATGAAGCTATAGCTCTTCATCCGGATAGGCTGGATTCTTACCGTGGGATTCCACTTGATAGCGTTATTTGGGAATGGAATAGTCCCAACCCTGATAGGGGTTTCCCGGGCGGTTTAAGGCTGTCACCTACTGCTGGGAGTGCAATGGGCCCCCTTAATTATGCCCTTAGATACTTTAAAGGATGGGGCGAGGATTTTGTAAAGGGAATGGATGAGTGGTTCGGACACGCTCTGGCTATGGCCGGCATTGCAGAGTTTTTTCCCAATGAAGATACCTTTGTTACTCTAGATCCAAAAATTAAAGATGAGTACGGACTTCCGGTCGCTCAGATACAATCATTTCTTGGAGAGCCTGAGCTTAAGAGCCTTGAATTTATGGAAAGAATGTCAAAAGATATTTTAAATGCAAGCGGCGCTGATGAAATAGTTGAAACTGCATCTTCCTATGATTACTTTTCAGCAACACATGTTTTTGGTACTTGCCGTATGGGTAATGATCCGGAAAAGTCAGTTGTCGATTCTTCTCTAAGGTTTCATGGTATATCTAATCTATTTGTAACAGATGCTAGCGTTTTTCCCACTTCAGGCGGGGGGGAATCGCCATCGCTAACAATCGAAGCGTTGAGTTTAAGAGCCGCCGACCTTCTTTTAAAAGATCTCAAAAAAGGTTAATTTACTTTGAATCGAATCGCATTAAATCCTTACTGTTTGATTTCCATTCTTTTGGTAGTGGTGTGTTTAAATCATTCCAATGCTCAGAACGATGATTTGCCAAAATTTTCTAATGTGCAGACTGAGGCGGGTATATCGTTTGTGGGCCTAGCGGGTCAGTCTGCAACCTGGGGTGACTATAATCTTGATGGCTGGCCTGATATATTTTTATCAAATAGCGATCGTAATACCAGGCATAAAAGCCGTTCCATAGACCGGCACCAGGTTCAGAAATCATTCTTGTTTTTAAATGAAGAGGGACGATTCAAAGAGGTCTCGCGTTATTTGGATTTGCCCAACAGCCGATACAAGACTGCAACCTGGTCAGATTATGATAATGACGGTTTTCCAGATCTGGCGCTAGGGACAATTAGAGCCGGAATGCCAATTAAACTTTATAAGAATATAGATGGGATTTTCTTCATTGATGTATCAGAGGATGCTGGTATAACCAAGGAGGGGTCAACAGTTGCGCATGGAATTTGGGCGGATTATGATAATGATGGTAATGTTGATCTGTTCCAGGCAAGTGAAGGAGTATCTTTTCTCTATAGGAATAATGGGGATGGAACCTTTGAAGAAATTTCAGAAAGAGCTGGACTTGGTGAGCGATTTAATTCGAGATCTGCCTTATGGTTCGATTCAAATAATGACGGGTACCAGGATCTTTTTCTTATAAATAGCGGGTTAAATAAAATGTACATAAATAACCGGGATGGAACCTTCTTGGACATTACTGATCGTTCCGGTCTTGAGGGGCACCAGAGTTGGAATTCATCTTCTGCATGTTCTGGGGACTATAACGGAGACGGGTACTTTGACGTTTACGTAACTAATATAGGTAGAGCAAGAGGAAATGCTTTATACAGAAATAATGGAGATGGTACGTTTACCAATATTACTTGGGAAACCAATACTGGTGATGTTGGCGATGGAAGGACCTGTGCATGGATTGATTTTGATGCTGATGGTAAAATTGATCTTTTTTCTACTAACCATTTACAGCCTAATAGACTTTACCGGAACATGGGAAAGGATGTTTTTGTCGATGTAGCCCCCTTGGTCGGTATAGATTCTCCGATCGATGTTTTTGCGGCTTCATGGGGTGACTACAATCGCGACGGGTTTCTGGATGTTTTTCTAAACGGGCATCTAGGCACGGCGCTTATGAAAAATAGCGGAAACTCAAATAATTCCGTCACACTAAACCTAATCGGAAGCGGTCTATTGAGTAATAGTTCTGCCATAGGAGCACGGGTTGAAGTTATTAGCACTGAGGGAATTCAAGTTAGGGAAGTATCAGGAGGGAGGGGATGTTGCGAGCAGGATATGCTCCCGGTTTATTTCGGTGTTGGCAAGGATGACACTGTAGATGTTAATATAAAATGGCCGAGTGGGCGTACATGTTCATTTAAGGACCTTTCTCTGGAAAAAGTTAACCGTTTCACAATCCATGAGATAAAATGTGATATAATTCCCCTCTAATGAAATAACGAACTGATTGTTTCGTAGTTATATTTAAATTGATCATAATTATGACGAACTTATCGATATCAGTAGTCCTTCCGGCTCATAATGAAGCTGAAAATATTCGAACTACAGTTGAGAACTGCGTTACATTTCTTAAGAACCATGATTCAGATTATGAAGTTGTCGTTGTAAATGACGGCTCCATAGACGATACACAACAGATTGTCCAGGAGCTTAAATCAACTAATTCTAAAGTAATTCTTGTCAACCACCCTGTAAATAAGGGTTATGGATCCGCACTTAGAAGCGGTTTTGATAAGGCATCTTGCGAGTATATATTCTTTATGGACAGTGACGGACAGTTTGATATTAATGATTTAGATAGATTAATTCCCTTAGTGAGTGCAAAAGATGTAGTTATAGGTTATAGGGAGGACAGGGCAGATTCCCTCGTACGATCACTAAACGCTTGGCTTTATGGTCTTTATATATATTTAATATTTGGATTAAAAGTTAGGGATATGGACTGCGCGTTTAAAGTTTTTCCAACGAGGGCCTATCAGGATATCAGGCCCATAAAGTCAGATGGTGCTCTTTTTAGTGCGGAGTTCTTAATAAAATTAAAAAGAAATGGATTCAAACTAAATGAAGTTCCTGTAAGACATTTTCCTCGCCGTTTCGGCACTCAATCCGGAGCTAATATTAAAGTGATACTTAGAATGTTCAAGGAATCGTGGAAGCTTAGAAATGAACTTAGAGGTAGCTAAAAATCTCAATTTGAAGAAGAATGTTTATCTTCAACTATCTCTAATACTTTTGGCCGGTTTTCTGCTTAGAATTTATCTCTCCACTCTTATAGCATACGACGGCGATTTTGGTACTTGGCAATATTGGGGTAGAGCCTTGTCAAATGATGGCTTTACACAATTTTACGATAAAAATTGGTGTGATTATATGCCCGGCTATCTATATATCCTATGGATTCTTAACGAACTCCATACAGCGATGCCGTGGCTTTCTGTGCATATTCTTTTTAAACTTCCGGCAAATCTCTCTGATCTTGGTATTTCCATACTTATTTTTGTAGTGTTAAAGCCGATTGCCAGCACTAGGATTGCCATGATTTCTTCTTTGGTATATTTCTTTAACCCAGCCTCATTATCAAATTCAACATTTTGGGGGCAGGTTGATTCTGTCCACGCATTCCCGATACTGTTCTCCATTATTCTTGGAATTAGAAACAGGTTTGTATTATCAGGTTTATTTGCTGCGCTTGCTTTTATGATCAAACCACAAAGTATAGTCTTGTTTCCAATAATAGGTTTTATAGCAATAGATCCCTTTTTAAGATCTGCCCAAAGATGGAATATAAAGAATTTTATTCCTCTAGCTCAAATTATCGTCACGATCATAGTGACCTGTACAATTATCACTCT
>DAOVUC010000174.1 GCA_030632765.1 Candidatus Dadabacteria bacterium | reverse complement strand
TTCCGACCTCTATATTTCTCTTGAGGAGCCCCCCGTTTGAAGGAGGGCTTAAAGTGCAATAGGATACATTCTGCTCAGCTTGGTTTAGGTTTTGCTACGCCGCCTTTTCCTGAGCGTTGGACACTTTATAATTCTTTACCGCTTTATCGTATTCGGGAGCTATCATGCTTTGCTCCGAATAGAGTATTTGAGCCCTTTTGTAAGCCGCTGTGTCCTTTTGAAGCGTTGCCCGTGCCTCGGCTAGTTGGGATTTTGCCTCTACAACCTTGGCCAGATATTCGGTTGGGTCAACAAGGGCAAGCGGCATATCTTTTACGACATTGTCGCCTTCCTGTATAATTCTCATTCTCCCATCCGCTCCCTCAACTTGCCATATTTCCCTTATATAACCATCCACCTTGAAATCAAGGTTGACCTGGTTGTAAGGATTTACTGTTGCGGTATATCGCAGGGGGGCATTCTCATTCTGTATTGTTGCTTTTTCCACTCTGACAGGAGTCACGGTCTTTTGATTTTCATCTTTTCCGCAGCCGGTAAATAAGTAGGGGAGTATTACGGACAGCGCTAGTATTTTAATTGCAGTTTTCATTAGTCCTCTCCAATAGCTTTGTCTAATTCAGCCCGTGCTGTCCAGTAATCGAGTATTGCTTTTTGATGGTCGCTATTTTTCTCTTCAAGAGATGATTCTGCCTCAAGCACCTGCTGTAAAAGTGCATCTTGCACACTGTATTTATTCATGACAACACGAAGACTTTCTTTTGCCGCGCTTTGCTCAAGCTCGGTTACATTGATTAATACTGCCGCTTCTTCAAGCTCGCGTATCTTTGAATTTACGTCAATGAGCACCTGGGACTTAGCCTCATCCAGTCTGTTTGTGGCCTGGATTACAGATTTTTTCTTTTCAGCTATTTCATTTTGTTTCCGTCCCCAATCAAACACATCCCACTTTGCGAATAATCCTATAGTTGCGATATTCTCAGGTAGAAGCTCAACGTTTAGGTTAGCTGTGTACTGGAATTGCACTCCTACCTCTGGGATATACTTGGATTTTTTAATACGCACTTCATTCTCGGTAAACTCTATGTCGAGCTCAGCTGCCTGTATCTCCGGTCTTTGCTCTAAGGCTTGCGCCTCAGCATCTTCTACATTAACAGTAAAAGGAGCTGCATAAGGTATCGGTATTACAGAGAATGGAGTATCTATATCGCGCCCAAGGAGTTTGTTGAATCTTTCTTTTTCAGTGGCTAATGTATTCTTGAGTTTAAACCTTTTGTATTCTACTCTGCCGAGCCTCGCTTCTACCTCAAGGCTGTCCTTCTCTAAAAGCCTTTGTTGCTGAACATCTCTGTTTACTAATTCTAAAAGAGAGGCCAAAAATATTATCTTTTCATCCAGCGCAACAAGTGTGCTCCGGGACTTAAGTATATTGTAGTACTCTTTTTTAACGTTATCCGCAATTTCCAGCACCTTTGCTCTGAGGTCCTGATCGGAAAGCGCTTTTTGTATCTGTCTTTGCTTGATTAGAAGCGAGATCTCATATAATTGAGATATTGGCTGCGCAGCTGATGCAGTTATAAATGTAGTAAAGTCCGGGGTTGTAGCAATACTTGTATTCTCAGCGGGTATAGGGCCAATTCCATGGAAGTCTCCAAAGGCGCCCTTCTTAAATTCAAAGGACTCATCCGTTAAATGATACGCCTCATATAAACTAAAATCGAATTCGGGGAATAGTTTTGTTTTTATTGCTGCAATAGCATTGTCGGCTTTTTTTATCTCTAGGAAAGCGTTTTCTATTTTCGGGTTTTCTGAAACGGCGATAACCAGGGCTTCTTCAAGTGTCAGTGGCGGGGCGGTTTCTATTATCTCTTCTTGTACTACAATCAGCTCCTCGCTAAAACTTCTAAGCGTATATATAAGACATGATGCAAAAAGAATGATGATAATGGATATATATTTTAAATTTGTCTGACTCAAGGAGTATATGGACTTCAAAAGTTTTTACCCTCGCTTGTATAAATTCCCCGCCCTTTCTATTGTATATAATAAGACAGGGAATTTGAACCCTCAATATTTATATTCATCTAAATTTTTAAAATCGTTAGATTACATATATGGACAATTCCGGAAAAGCGGCTGTTGAGTTTTCAAGTACGATTTTGAGACCTTTTTGTTGTGCAGTGCACAATAAAAATCATGTCTAAGTGGGGTCTCAACCTCCTGTCAATATTGAAGAATATATTAATTCTGCAGTCTGGACAAACTCAAATTTGATTTACTTGGTTCTTATATTATAATGATAAGCCTAATTTTTTTAAGTTGTATGAAGTCGTAAAAGCAAATCAAGGAGACAGGACTATATGAGTACTGTTAGAAATTTGTCAAGAAAGTCACTAAGAGTAGATTCGGGAAACAAAGGGTTGCAAATCAGAGATGGTCTAGAGAACGAATATCCTGATATATACACACCCGAAGTAATAGATGCTTTAAAGGCCCTATCCGTTTTCAATAAGGATCAAAAGATGCTTATGGAAAAAAGATATGGAAGAAGGGCTCAGAGATTCCGTAATAAGGAACAAATAAGATTCCTGGATTCGCACGATTTTATACCACGCACTAATATTAAGGTACAGGATGCTAGGGACGGTAAGTCTATAGGCTCTGAAATTCCTCATGATTTGCAGAGGCAGTGGATACAGGGGACAGGACCTGCGGCAAAACCAAATTCGTCTATCGAAAGCAGTATACGTAATGTTGCATACGCCCTGCTCTCAGGAGCCGATGGCTGGATGTTTGATGGGGAGGATGCTTTAGGGCAGATCCATTCAATGTCGCTTGATAATCAAAGAAATCTAAAACTCGCGATTAACAAAGATCCTCAGTTTATGGAAGCGGCAGAAAAGGTCGCGGGACAGATGAATAAGTGGGGAGAAGAGTTTTTCGGTCATGAAATAATAAAGGATTGGAAAGAGCAGCTTGATTTTACAACTATAATTTTCCGTGCCAGAGGCCTTCATCTAGATGACAGACATAAACGTGATGAAAACGGTCTTGCCCTTTCGGCATCTATTGTAGATATAGTTCTATTTGTTGTTAACAACTATCAAGAGCTTCAGAAAAGAGGATCTTCAATTGTACTGTATCTTCCTAAAATTCAGACAGCGGAAGAAGCAGCTTTCTGGAACGAATTGCTTAGCACTTTAGAGGATCACATCAATATTCCAATCGGATCTATCAAAGTTTATGTACTGATTGAACAGCTGGAAGAAACATTCCAATTGATGGAGATTCGCGCGGCATTGGGAAGACACTTTGTTGGGTTCAATACTGGAAGATGGGACTACATAAATAGTGTGTCCGATGCTATGGCTTGGGATGGATATTTTATAAACCCTAATATTGAACCTATTACAATGACATACGGTTATATGAGAAATTATGAAGACCGCGTGCGCAGAGCAGTGAACACACCGGATATAAACGGTAATTTCGCACTTTGGCAGGGCGGTATGGAACCCAATATCCCAGTTGGCTCAAAAGAAGGTGTTGAAAGCAGTATGGAAAAGGCACTTGCAGGAGCCGTAAGAGAGCAAAAAGAAGGCGCTAGCGGAAAATGGGTTGCTCACTGGAAGATGGTTCATATTATTAGACCTGTTTGGGATAAAGTGGGCGATGATAATCAGTTGGGAAGAGAGTTTCCACCTCTCACCTATACCGACGAAGACTCAGAAGGGCTTATACTTCTTGAGCCCGCTCCAAGAACTGTAAGGGGCGCACGTAATCTTATCAGCGTAGCAGTGCAATATGGGAACGCGTTTGGTCAGGGATTTCAGGCAGCCGCACTTAAGCCTGCGGACTTTTTTGGAAACGACGATATTTTATATCTTATGGAAGACGCCGCAACAGGAGAGATTCGTTTAAGCATTCTTTGGGAATGGTTACACAAGGGTGGAAAACTCAATGAAGATGATAAGGAAACTAAGGTAAAAGCTGGGGACACTTTCACAGTTGAGCTTTTCGAAAGATTACTTGAAGAAGAGTATGACAAATTACTCAAAGCTAAGGATAAAGATGTACATGATGATTCAAAACCAACTACCTTGCCAATAGCAAAAGAAATAGTAGAAGCTTATGTCTTAGATGAAGTAAAAATTCCGTGGTACATAGATCTGCTTAACATTAACCTTAATAACCACGATCTAGCCACAGCAAAAGAGAGGATAAAACAATATATGGATACATTCAGAAAAGATGGCACAAGAATTACAGAAAATCTGGATTTCCTTCCGGAGGAGGGAATTGATACATCTTTAGAAGACGAAATGGATGATTTTGAAAGAGAGGTTCACGAGACTAAGGAGTATTTTGCAAGCCCACGTTTTAAAGGAATTAGACGTCTTTATTCTGCGCGTCAGGTAGTACAACAGAGGGGCACTTTAGAGATTGATTATCCAGTTGCCAGAATATATTCTGCAGAATTTTATGACAGGTTAAGAGAACTTTTTGCCAAAGGGGAGCAGATTACAAGTTTTGGACCATACTCGCCAAGCCAGATTGTTGCCATGAAGCGTGTTGGTATTGAAGGTATTTATCTGGGTGGATGGGCGACTTCGGCAAAAGGGTCTAAGGATGAAGATCCGGGACCCGATCTTGCAAGTTATCCGCTTAGCCAGGTGCCGGATGAAGCCGCTACATTGGTTAGAGCGCTTCTCACTGCAGATAGAAATCAGAAATTTTTCAGATCCAGAATGTCTGAAAAAGAAAGAAAATCTACC
>DAOVUC010000243.1 GCA_030632765.1 Candidatus Dadabacteria bacterium | reverse complement strand
ACGACTAGCATTGCAAACGCCGTATACAACAATCAAGATGCTATCCTAATTATCTTAGAGAACTTCTGGACCTCCATGACGGGACATCATGAAAACCCCGCGTCCGGCAAGAATATGAGACAGGAAGGGGTAGGGATGGATATTGAACAAGCCTTAAAAGGTACTGGGGTGAAATGGATAAAAGCGGTCGATCCGTATGATTTACAAGAGTCCCTTGAAGTACTAACCGAAGCTTATGAAGAAGATGAAGGCCTCAAAGTAATAATTTCTAAAGGGGAGTGCCAGTTAGAGAAGACAAGGCGGGAGAGGGGTATTGTTAAGGGAAAAATAAAGGTTGGTAAGCGTGTTATGCAACAAAAACTGGGAGTAGATCCTGAGGTTTGTACAGGGGACCATTCCTGTATGCGCTACAATGGATGTCCTTCTCTTACTTTAAAGGACAGCCCTACTATTCTCAGAGAAGACCCGGTTGCCCATATTGAGCATTCTTGTGTGGGCTGTGGCCTATGCGGTGAAATTGCTCATGCTGCTGTACTCTGTCCATCTTTTTACAAGGTAGAAATTATTGATAACCCATCAATGTTTGATCGCTTAGGGGCTAAGATAAACCGGTCTTTACTTCATATGATCTCGAAAAACGGATGGATGGATTAATTCCTCTATCAATTGGTTTAAATTTTCTTGAAAATAGTTTTGTGTAACTATTCAATTATTGGACTGCTAGTCCTTTAGTCTCTCAAAGAACCTTATTGTAGACATTTATAAAGCAATCTTTTGTGATAGGATAGTTTGTTGTACTATAGCAGAATAAAAAGCCATGCAGAAAAAAAGTGATCTAATAAAGATATTAATCCCGGCAGTTGGAGGTCAAGGAGGCGGGGTTTTAACTGAATGGATAGTTCAAGCCTTTTTCTTTGAAGAATTTGATGCTCAGGGAATAAGCCTTCCCGGTCTCTCACAAAGGGGTGGATCAACGGTATATTACATTGAGGCTCATCCCAAAGCAGATTCAGAAGAAAAATCAATTATTTTTGCCCAGTTCCCTGTCCCTGGAGAAGTGGATATTATTCTGGCACAGGAGTTTTTAGAATTAGGCAGGGCTTTAGAGCTTGGTTACGGCTCTGACAAAACAACAATCGTTACCAGCAGTCATAGGGTCTATTCAACACTTGAGAAAATGCCTATTGGGAGTGGTATTTATTCCGATGAAAACTTAAGAAAGATCGCAGCAGGCTTTTCCTCAAAAGTTATAGAACTCAATGCACTTGAGCTTTCCAAAGCAAATGGAATGGATGAGCTTGCCGTTAATGCAATATTACTGGGCGCACTTAGTGCCTCTGGCGCCCTTCCAATCGATAAAAAGTCATTTATACGTTCAATAGAAACTGTGGGGGTTGCAGTTAATGCTAGTTTAAAGGCATTTGAAGTCGGATGGGACTATGCGCATTCAAATTCCGATTCAAATATAGAAAACTCAGCTAAGTGGAATGGTTTTATAAAAGAGAGAGCAGAAAAATTAGAAGATAAAGAGAAACAAGAGTATTTAGTTCGAATATCGAATATCGAAACTGAATACTCCGGGAATGTAAGGGAAATACTGGCTGAATCGGTACACAGGCTTATTGATTATCAAGACATTGACTATGCGGACAAATATCTAAGTGAAGTAAAATTAATCAATGAAATAGATAATAATATTAAGGGAAGCAGTTATAAACTTACTGAGCTATATGCGAAGAATCTTGCGCTTTTGATGAGTTTTGAGGATGGGATCCGGGTTGCTGCGCTTAAAATAAAACCTGACAGATTTAAGCGTATTAAAGAGGAGATGAGGCTAAAGGATGATCAGGTGTATCATGTAATAGATTACCTGAAACCGGAGGCTGAAGAGATATATGGCCTCCTGCCCAATCTGTTGGTTGCCCCTGTGCTAAGTTTTACGCAAACCCGCCTGTTTAAAAAAATATGGCGGAGAAAAAAGCCTTTAACGATGGAGCAGACACCGGTTACAAACTCTTTCAGCGGGTATTTTAGGTTATGGATGCTTGCTAAGATGAAATTTCTGAGGCCTCATTCGTTTAGATATAAGAAAGAATACAAATTAATTAGTAGGTACCGTGAATCAATTAATAAATACGCTTCTTACGATTACAAACTGGCCTGTCTGGTTGCAAAAAGCGCTCAGATGGTAAAGGGGTATGGAAAGGTGAGAAGAAGAACAATGGATGCCTTTTACAGATTCCTGGATAATATTATTTCCCCGCTCTCTGAATATGAAAGTAATAATAGAAAGAATTTCGATATAACATTAGAGATTGGGCAGGAGGCTTATAATCTTATAACAGGTGAGTCTATTGAGGGCATAGGCAAGGCTGAAAAACTTGCTCGGGATATACTTGAACAAAGGGCAGCGTAATATCTTGTTTCTCACTTCACATGTAATACTTAGTTGTTCTCTTTCATCAAATTAATGAAATCCTGGAATAGATATGAAGCATCATGAGGACCAGGGGATGCCTCCGGATGGTATTGGACAGAAAAGGCAGGGTGTTTTTTATGCTTTATTCCTTCTACCGTATTATCGTTCAAATTTATATGAGTAATGTCTATATCCTTACCCAGGCTCTTGGCGTCTACCGCGAATCCGTGGTTCTGGGACGTGATTTCAACTTTTCCGGTTTGCAGATCTTTGACCGGCTGATTAGCCCCTCTGTGCCCAAACTTAAGCTTATAAGTTTCTGCGCCGAGCGCCAGGCTTAATATCTGGTGTCCTAGACATATCCCGAATATAGGCTTTTTGCCAATTAAAGTTCTTACACTCTCTACAGCATATTGGACTGCTGCTGGATCACCCGGGCCATTGGATAGGAAAATCCCGTCAGGATCCATTGAAAGTACATCGTTTGGCGGAGTTCTGGACGGAACAACAGTTACATCACAACCATGGTCAGTAAGTTTTCTAAGTATATTGTATTTGAGGCCAAAATCATAAGCTACAACCTTGAAGGTATCGTTCACTTGAGGGATTTCTTCATTAATCGGCAGCCATTTCTGTGTTCCTTCGCTCCAGTTGTAAGGCTCTTCACAGCTGACTTCGGTAACAAGATCAATTCCCACTATACCCTCTGCTGAGTGTACTTTCCTGAGTAAGCTTTTAGGGTCTAGGTCGGAGGTTGAAATGACCGCTTTTTGAGCTCCCTTGGAGCGAATTAATTTTGTGAGCGCCCTAGTGTCAATACCTTCTATGCCAACTACGCCGTAATTAGACAAATAAGACTCCAGATCGCCCTGAGAGCGCCAGTTGCTCGGTACTCTCCAGTATTCCTTAACTACAAAACCCTTAAGATACGGTCTTTTAGATTCAACATCTTCTTCATTTACCCCATAGTTTCCTATCTCGGGGTAAGTCATTGTTACTATTTGCCCGTTGTATGATGGATCAGTAAGAATTTCCTGGT
>DAOVUC010000027.1 GCA_030632765.1 Candidatus Dadabacteria bacterium | reverse complement strand
TCGAGCAGTATTGCCAAAGCCTAGAAGCTTATTCTAAAAAGGAGTGAAAATGAAATATATTCTTATCACTTTATTAGCAGGTATTGTAGCAACTACTGTAAGGGTCCTATTTCTCGAGATACTTGGCAAAATCAGACAAGTACATGTGGACATGATAGAAGCCATAGGCACGTTATATCATGGATCATACTATCATGCTTTATTAAGAGGATTCACCGCTCACTATGTGTTTGGTATTGTCTCAGCTTTTGTTTATCTACTATTGTTGGGGGTATTTCAGCCCCTTACAATCTACAGCTCTGCTTTATATGGGGCACTTATAGGATTTTTTCACGGCTGTGTAGTTAGTTTTACTTTAACCGTGATAGTAGATGAAGATCATCCCCTTCCTCAGTTTAGGAAATACGGTTATGAAGTGGTTATCTATTAATGGGTTGCCCAAATTGTTTATGGAATAGTTTTAGGAGCTATAATCGGCACTATACATCCCAAATTTTTCTGAGAATGGGAGATTAAGAATGAAAGCAAAGAATTTAAGCAACTATTCTTTCGGTGGCTTGAAATATACGGGCCATTTTGGCTCACATCTCATTTCTAAGGGATCTTATAGATGATAAACAAGATACTTTGGGCTACAGATGGATCGAAAGACTCATTTGAAGCACTTAAATATGCTGAACTTCTAGCAAAGAAGTGTAAAGCGGATATTCACGGACTCGCAGTGTTACCCGAAGATTACAAATTTTTCGATACATTTCCTCATGAAGAAAAGAAAAAGTTGAAAAACAGCATCAAAGAAACACTTGAACTAAATGAAAGAATAAGTCTAGAAGAAGTAAAGAAAAAGCTTGAGCAAAATAATTTACATTTCTCATACGGCATTGCTAATGGTATTGCATCAAAAGAAATAATTACAGCAGCCGAACGCGAAAACGTTGATCTTATTGCTCTGGGGAAGGGGAGATCAGTTGACAAATTCATCTTGGGCGGAACAGTGCTTAAAGTTTTAAGAAATTCTACGATACCGATTCTGACGGCAAGAGAAAATGGTATGAGAACAGCAATTAAAAAGATATTGGTTCCCGTAGCCTTATCGCGCGGCATAACAGCAAACTTTGATTATGCACTAAAACTATCAGAAATATTCAACTCCGAAATTCATCTAGCTAACATTGTAGAAACAGCAGAACATAAATTTCCGGATGAGTTGGTGGGGAAAATAAAATCTCACACGAAAAGGGAACTGGGATATACAGTGGGGAAATCTAATATGCGGGAAAATATTCGGATACACGTAGATGAAGCTAAGAATGCATGGATAGGAATAACTCAGTTAGCAAGGGGAAATGATATTGATTTAATTGTGTTGATGACTTATGGAGGAACCATTTTTAAAGAGGAATTTATCGGCAGTATCTCGTGGAAAGTTATTCAGGAGTCTTCTGTCCCGGTTATTACACTTACGCCAAATAGATTTATTTTGAAAATGATGGGCGATCCTAAATGAAGATTAGAAAGTTATTTAGGTTTGTGTCGAAAATTTTTAAAACTGCGAGTAAAATTGAGTGATATCATATATAGATAACCCGGATAATGTAAGTTCTGCAGAAATAGTAATTGGCATCCCTTCATATAACGAAGCAAAAACAATAGCTATCCCTACTCTGCAAGCAAGTTTAGGTCTTACACAATACTTCTCTGACAAATCTTCTGTAATAATTAATGTTGATAATAATTCGAAAGATGGAACAAGAGAGGCATTTCTAAACACCAAAACAGAGGTTCCCAAGATATATGTTTCTACACCTGAGGATGCAAAAGGAAAAGGTTTTAATGTGCGCAACTTGCTTAAAGTTGCCGCCGATCTAAGGGCTAAAGCCATAATATTGTTTGACGCGGACCTTACGAGTATTACCCCCGAGTGGGTTGAATGCTTCTTGGAACCTATACTTGATGGTTATGATTTTGTTGTACCTATTTACTCCAGGCATAAATATGACGGTACGATCACGAACAACATTGCTTACCCCCTACTACGTACCTTGTACGGACTTCGAGTCAGGCAACCTATAGCCGGAGATTTTGGTATTTCGGAAAAATTAGCCCGTTCTTTCCTAGTTGAACAAACGTGGACTGACGAAGTTTACCACTTCGGGATAGACATTTGGATGACAACGATTGCGATATGCAGAAACTTCAAAGTGTGTCAAACATTTCTTGGAACCTCAAAATCTCATAGAACAAAAGACCCTGTGGGTTTGGGTAGAATGTTTTCTCAAGTTGTTGGAACCTGTTTTCAACTAATGATTGCATTTGAGTATCTCTGGAAAGATATTTTTGAATCTAGACCTAGTGTCATATACGGTTTTGGTCTCGGTCAAAAAGAGAACTTTCCCGAAGTAATAGTTGATCCAGAAAAACTATATGATTTATTTATAGAAGGTTTTGATGCTTATTCAGACATTTGGTGTAATGTGCTTGATCCTGAAAATTGGAAGGCTGTTGAGAAGTTAAAGAAACTTAAAAGAGACAATTTTTATCACGATAGCAGCCTATGGGCTAGAATAGTATTTGATTTCGCTATTGCCTTCAATATACAGGAAATTGAAAGGGATAAATTACTTCAAGCTTTAATACCTCTATACCATTCGCGAACTCTTTCCTTTGTAAATACGACCTCAGAAATGGATACAAAAGAAACCGAAGTTGTAGAAGAGAGATTAAATCGCAATTTTGAGGCAGAGAAAAGCTATCTGATAAAGCACTGGGATGTTGCATCGAGAAATAGTGATATTTCTATAGAATTATCAAAGCTAGATGTCAATGACTAAGATGTCCGGCTACAGGTATAAAAACCGGGATTTGAATGTTTGCAGTTGTACCTTTCCCTTCTTTGCTTTCGATGCTTATCTCTCCGCCATGATCTTGAATAACATTCTTTGCTACAGCCAGACCCAGACCGCTTCCTTTGATCTCTTGCTTAGTTGTAAAGAAGAGCTCGAATACAGAAGGTATTATATCTTTAGGAATACCTATACCAGTATCCGTAATGATAATCTTTACTTTGTCACTCTGTTCTTTTGTTGTGTATATCTTAAGATCTCCACCCCCCGGCATTGCCTCTATGACATTTGTCAATATATCTACAAATATAAGCTCGAGCATATCGTAGTCAGCTAATACCTTAATCTCATCATCCAGTTTTAGATCGAGCCTAATACAAGCTTTTTTGCATATAGGATTTACAATCTCGACCGCTTCACTTAAAGCTTTAGAAATATCAGTCGGCTTTTTCCCAAGTGCATGGTTACTTGTAAATTTAAGAAGTTTTTGCATCAAATTTTGACTATAAAATATGGTGATTATAGAGAGAGGTATTTCAACATATGTATTTTTTGAGTGTTTGGTGTTATTTCTTCAAAATCTCACCAACAGATAGCGAAGAAACAGGGGATATAGATGAGGTGCATTTTAACATTCCAGGCTCCAAGAACTTTATAACTTTATCATAGTTATCCGTCTCAACTATATAAATAATAGTATGGGACCCATGCTCAATAAAAACATTATTTAATGTAAGGCCATCCATATTTTCATTTATTAATACTTTTCTGAAACCGCCTATGTCCTTGGGACAATCTTGAGGATCGTGAATCTGAGTTATTAGAAACTGCATGATATTACCTCCTTAGCAACTAGCAAGAAAATAAATACTCGATTATACACAATGTAAAAGATCTTTTGTGCTCTTTACAAGTTAATATATTCATACTTAAGTATAGTCGTATACTGATGTACTGTCCCCCCTTTGTCAAGCAGCGTTTAGTAGAGTGCTGGCTCTATTTTTGCAGTAATCCTCATGTGACTGACCCCGCGTACTGTAACCATCTGTGGAATGAAGATAACATGCCCTCGGATATGACCTGCCCCCTATAATAGGTACATAAGTTAAGTTTCATTTTAGAAAGCTTTCATACAGGAGTTTATGAAGGCTAGTTAGCTTTGTGCATAATTCCAACTTAAAGCGGTCTTAACTAAAAGGGAGCAGCAGTAGGTAGGAGGCAATGATCACTGCATCTAATTCTGGATGAGCTTTTATCATCTCCTCGTGACTTAGAAAAGTATCGATTTTATTAGGTTAGTTTTCCGGGTATTAATATATTATGTTCGGAAAGCGGATTCCCCTCTTTAAAATATTGGGTTTTGAGGTGAGGCTAGACCTTAGCTGGTTTATTCTTGCGATACTGATTACGTGGTCTCTGGCTAAAGGTTTTTTCCCTCATTACTTTAAAGATCTCCCGAATGCCACTTATTGGTGGATGGGCGTAGTAGGAACTCTGGGCTTATTAATTTCAATAGTCCTGCATGAACTAAGTCATTCTCTGGTAGCTAGAAGGTATGGTATTTCTATGAAAGGAATAACGCTTTTCATATTCGGTGGGGTTGCTGAGATGGATGAGGAACCGCCGAGTCCAAAAGCTGAATTTTTAATGGCAGTTGTAGGGCCTCTGGCCAGTATTCTCATAGCTTTGCTGTCTTATCAAATCTACATTCTCGGTAAAAAATTTGGATGGCCAGTACCGGTTAATGGAATATTCTTATACCTTGGCATTATTAATATGGTTTTGGCTATTTTCAATTTAATTCCCGGGTTTCCCTTGGACGGAGGTCGGATGTTGCGATCGGCTTTGTGGTATTGGAAGAAAAATATTAAATGGGCGACTCGGGTTTCATCCCAGATTGGGGCTGCTTTCGGACTTGGATTGATTATCTTAGGGGTAGCTAGTTTCATTTTCGGCAATTTCATTGGTGGTATATGGTGGGTGCTTATTGGATTTTTTCTTCGAAATGCATCACAAATGTCGTATCAGCAGCTTTTCATTCGTAAAGCATTAGAGGGGGAGCATGTAAGCCGCTTCATGAAAACCGATCTGATTACAGTATCAGCTTCAATGCCGATTGAGGAGTTAGTAGAGGATTATTTTTACAAACATCTTTTTAAAATGTATCCGGTTCTGGATAACTCAAAGCTTATCGGTTGTGTTACAACGCGCATGATAAAAGAAATCCCCAAAGAGGATTGGAAACTCCGCAAAGTTGTGGAGATAGTTAGTCCATGTACAGAGGAAAATAGCATTAGAACGGATACAGATGCTATGGACGCTCTATCCACAATGTACCGGAGCGGGAACAGTAGACTCATGGTTTTAGAAGATGGGAAATTGGTCGGTATTATTGTTCTAAAGGATATGATGAAATTTTTATCACTGAAAATGGATATCGAGAAGGATTCATGAAGAGCTATGACTAGCCTAGAGGATATTCTTTTTGAGTTCTTGAGAAAGATTTTCTAAACTAGGGATTCATAGAAATCAAATAATATATTAAAGAATGGAACTTGGCGCTTGAATGGTTCAGAGCGAACTTAAAAAGAAACCACGAAATAGCATTGTCCCTTTCAGTTTATACATGTACGAGGCCGGATGAGGCACCGATGATGTAAATCGCTTTAATGATAATTATTAGAATATCGCTCAGGTAAGCCACCTTTTTATAAAAAAATTGGGAAATCTGTGTAAACAGAATTTTATCCTGTTCAATGGTTGCACTCTTAAATCCCAAAAGGATAAGTATCAGGTACGCCTTCTAATTGCTCAGTTGATAGAGGTGTTACGGCCTTTGTATGATCGATCCAGATATACTCATCAAACTGACGGGGCAGAACTGCCTCGAAATAATGGCTGGCAAGCTCCGTCTCGGGTCGGTAGATGACGCCAATGGCCCGCTCCAGTTTTGGCTTGCTCAATTGAGTATAGAGCTCGCCTTTCTGTTCGGCGTGCAGAGGAAGAATGAGTCCCGACTTATTCGTCAAATGGAAAAGGCGTTCATAGCTTTGCGGATGGGATGGACGGACCTGCTTAATCTCCATAGGACCATCCCAGTTTGAAGCCGCAGCAACTGTGCCGTGATCAGTGCCAAAGCCGATGCTATAGGATTCTTCACCAAATTTTTTGCGGCAAAGCTGACCGATATTGTGCTCGCCGCGCGCCGACATTTCCGTCGCTGAGGCATCACCAATATGTGAGTTATGGGCCCAAACGACGGCCTTCGCACTTTCTCCATGAAATGTCATAACGTTCAGCAGCGTATCGAACATGTGGCTGTCACGCAGATTCCAAGAGGCGCGGGAGCCATAATACATCACACGATAATAGCGTTCGGCGTCTGCGACCAGCTGGGCGTTTTGCGCTGCATCAAGAAAGCGCTCGCCATCGTGATATGCATATTCCAGGTGTTTTTTATGAAGCTCGGCAAGCATGCGCACAACATCCTGCTCGCAGTCGCGATAAGCACCTGTGAGAGCTGCATGACCATACGCCGCTGGGTCTGCCTCCCAAGGACTCAGGCAGCCATAACGCCGCCGTGCAACTATAGCAAGATCAGGATCAACCTCATCGAGATAGTCTACAACAGCACGAGCAGAATTATAAAGGCTGTAGAGATCAAGACCGTAAAAACCCGTGCGGTCATAATACGGCAGGGCCTTATTGTGCTCATGTAGCCAGTCGATGAAATCCTTGACTTCTGTATTGCGCCACATCCAAGTCGGAAACCGGGCAAATGCCGTCCATTCGGATGGTGGAGCGTTACGGTGTCGCACATAGTGATCGATCCGTGCTGCATCCGGCCAGTCGGCCTCAGCGGCAACGATACTGAAGTTTTTCTCCTCAATAAGCCGCTTGGTAATGAGCGCCCGCATTCGGTAGAATTCCGAAGTACCATGACTTGCCTCGCCGATGAGAACAACGCGGGCCTTGCCAATACGCTTCAGAAGTGGATCCAACGATGCTTCCTCTAGTGTGGAAAAAGCTTCAGCATGGTACGTAATGAGAGAAGGCAGTGACTCGCTGGCTCTGGGCAGTGTCTGAATCACCCGCGGCCGCGTGATTTCACTCTCGGCTTCTTCAAGCTCCCAGCCTTCCTTACCGATTAGCGGCACGAAGCGCACATCTGCTAGATCTTCGCGGTCATACCCATTTTCATCCACGCGTGTGATACGGATGAGCTCTTGTGCCTTGGAATCGGCCCCGACCGGAATGACCATCCTACCACCGATGGCAAGCTGTTGTTTCAGAGCTAGCGGAATCTCGGGTGCTCCAGCGGAAACGAGAATTGCATCGAACGGTGACTCATCTCTCCAGCCTATTGTTCCATCAGCATGAAGGATATGAACATTTTCATAGCCTTCATCAATCAGGTTAGAGGCCGCTTTTTCCGCCAGCTGATCGATGCGTTCGATGGTATAAACCTCACCTGCAATCTCGGCGAGAACAGCTGCCGCGTAACCAGATCCGGCACCGATTTCAAGCACTTTCTCACCACCTTTCAGCACCAGCGCCTCGATCATATAGGCGACAATGTAGGGCTGTGAGATCGTTTGCCCGGCCGCAATCGGCAACGGCCTGTCTTCATATGCAAGGTTGCGTACATTTTCGGGCACAAAGGCCTCACGGCTCACCCTGCTCATGGCATCCAATACCCGCTTGTCGCGCACTCCGCGTGCGAGAATTTGCTCCGCAACCATCCGTTCGCGGTTTTGTTTTTCCAGATCAACCATTATAAACCGATATTCCCAAGATGACCTCTAAATACTTATTATAATGCGGCCTTTCCTTTCTTGTCAACTGTAATTAAAGAAGCATCCACTTTCTCAGCAATTTGGTTTATTTAAACAGCGAGCAAAGAGCTTTAAAAACTCCCTAATCGTATCAAGAGAAAGTTCCAACTTGCAGCATCTATATATAAAAGCCAGCCTTTTAACCTTTCTCATGTTATAAAGCCGGTTCCCACCTTCACTACGATAAAGGATTATAAGCTCAGCAATAAAGGAGGGGGCAACGGATTTTTATTTCATGAATTTTCAAAATTGGGTTTACTGAGTGCTCTCGATAGAGTTAAGTATCTATATGATAATCAAGTTGAGTGGCAAAAACTTGTTAACAAGGCGATAGCGAAGCAATTTTTTGGAAAAATCGAGCAATGTCTATTTTGACCTTTATAAATGATTGCGGAATGGGGAACTATTATTAGATATACTTGCCAATCAGGTAAACGCTTTGGGCTTATTGGTACTGAACTTCGCGAGATACCGCAAGGCTCTTCTTAATGGTTTAATTTCATTTCTTTGAATAAACGCTCCGTATCTTCACGGCGGCAAAGCTCGGTTCCCGGAGTCATGACGGCAGCAGTTCCCGCTGCAACACCAAAAAAAGCAGCATCTTGTATGGTCTTCCCCCGTGCTAGAGCCAAGACGGTGCCCGCTACCATACTATCTCCGGCCCCTACCTTGCTTTTTATGGGGACCGCAGGGGGTCGAATATACCTACTCTCTTCCTTCGTAACCATCAATGCTCCCGCTGCCCCGAGCGATACAACGACTACTTCGCTCCAGTTGTTGCGAACTATTTTCTCGGCCATATCTTCTATCTGATTTTCGTCTTCGATAATATGATCTGCAAGCTGGCTAAGCTCCCTTATGTTCGGTTTGACTAAAAATAGTCCTTCTTCCAGTGCCTGTTTAAAAGGCTCGCCCTGAGTATCTATGATGATTTTGCTGCCCAGTTGCTTAGCAACACGAGCTACCTGAGCGTAAAAGTTTTTTGGCGCGCCTGGTGGCAGACTTCCACTGGCGACAAGGAGATCCGGCCTCGGGTCTAAAGCAATAATTTGATCGAGGCTTGATTTCAATTCATCATCTGTCATTATCGGACCCGGCATACATAAACGGTATTGCAAGGTGCTAGATTCTTCGTACACAATTATATTTTCACGAGTTCCATCCTTAATAGAAATCGGTTTATGGTTGAGACCTTCATTATCCAATAACTCTTGAAACATTTGTCCCGTGAGACCTCCACATGTATATAAAGCGACCGATTCGCCTCCTAATTTTCTTATAGCCCTAGAAACGTTAATTCCGCCGCCGCCCGGTTCTCTGGATGGATTACTGCAGCGCAATTTTCGTTCAGCAACAAAATTATCAACGGATGTATTCACATCTATTGCAGGATTCATTGTCAAAGTGACGATATTTTTCAAAAGGTATTCTCCTAAAACAATACTATGATTATTTTAAGTTTATTATAAATGCAATTAATATGCCACCAACTCTTATCGATCGCCTTTATAAATAATCAGGAGAAAAATCTTATAGTCAATCATTGGAATTAACTCTTATAAATATTAAAATATATATGTATCTCGAGCTGCAACCGATAATTTCCGGTTCGTTATCTTCAGGGATATTTAGACTATGTACGGATTGTTTCTGAATAGAGGTCTGAGAATCCTGCTTGTCACAAATGCAATGATACTACTAGCAGGAGCTATGCTAGGTCCCATATATGCCATTTTTGTTGAGAAGGTGGGTGGAAATCTGCTTGATGCGAGTATTGCGGTAAGCCTATTCGCTCTTGTAGCCGGGCTTTCAACTTTAATATCTGGGAGATACACAGATAAAGTTAAGGAGGAGGGATTAATCGTAGTGTTGGGATACTCAATAACGGGAATAGGCAATTTATTATATATAAGAGTTGATACAATTTGGTTTCTTTTCTTTATACAGATAATTATAGGATTAGGGGAGTCTGCTCTAAATCTCGTCGGGACTTAGGAAATTATCGCATCTAAGGGATAGATTTTAAGTGCGTGTTTAACCGTCCCCTATGTTCCATCCTCTATACACATTATATCATGGCCCAAATCCATAACGATCCGAGCCTATATTTTCCCCGCCCTCTCTACACCGCCCCGTACATCATCAAATTCTAAATTGCTGTATATGTCTGTCGGTGTCCATTGATTCTGATATAATCTATATATAAAGGAACTCAGGAAGCATATGGAAAGCGTTCATGGATAAGGTACAGATAATTGTTCAGCTAGCAGGTGGGATCGGCCTTTTCCTTTTGGGCATGATTGTCATGACGGAAGGACTCCGCGCGCTAGCGGGCAATACCATACGCTCCGTATTAATGCGTTTTACAAAGAGCCCGGTTACAGGAGCTTTAACCGGTGCCGCGAGTACTGCAGTTCTTCAGTCCTCAAGCCTTACCACTGTAGCGGCTGTCGGTTTCGTAGAGGCTGAACTGATAACTTTCCCCGATGCTCTAGGGATAATATTCGGTGCGAATATCGGCACAACGTTTAAAGGCTGGATAGTCGTCATGCTGGGTTTTAAGTTAAGCCTCGGGAGTGTGTTTTTGCCTCTCGTTTTCGTGGGTGCGGTGCTGCGTCTTTTTACCAAAGGGCGTCTATCTACCATAGGCTACTCAATTGCGGGTTTCGGTCTTATTTTTGTAGGCATTACTTTCATGCAGCAATCAATGTCCGAAATGCATGATTTTATTTCATTTGAGAACCTGCCTGCAGATACTATTTCCGGCAGACTGCTTCTTGTCCTGATCGGCGTGGTTTTCACAGCTATTACACAATCCTCAAGTGCCGGTGTGGTGGCTACTTTAACAGCTTTATATGCTGGTCTCATTAATTTCAATCAGGCCGCCGCTCTTGTAATAGGAATGGACATAGGTACTACGATAACTGCCGTCATGGCGACGATAGGGGGCTCTGTCGGTGCCAAGAGAACCGGATTCTCTCACGTTATATATAACTTGCTAACTGGGACGGGTGCGCTTCTTTTAATAACACCCTATACGCATGTATGGGAATATCTTGCGCCCGGCGAGCTTGTCAAGAACGCTGAGATTGCGCTTGTAGGGTTCCACACGTTCTTCAATACCATAGGTGTGATAATAATACTCCCTTTTACAAACCAGTTCGCCCGTTTTATGCAAAGGCTCATTCCCGGCAAAGCTTCCCCTTACATAGAGAAACTGGACTATGCCTTGCTTGAAGACACCGATCTGGCCCTGAACGCGGTACAGTTGGCTATCAAGAATGAATCAGTAGCTCTTTTCGGGCACGTAAACGCGATACTCGGCGATACAGAGACGGGCAAAAGGGTCCCGCTCAATGAGCTTCAATCCGCATTAAACGATACGCATGCATTCGTAGACCATATAAATATTAAAACGGCGGAAGTCGCTAAGTGGGAGAGGCTTGTTAATATCAATCATACCCTCGATCACTTGCAACGCCTCCACGAGAGGTGTGAGGAAGACGAGGACCGCGCCGTGACCGCGAAGGATACGCCTC
>DAOVUC010000113.1 GCA_030632765.1 Candidatus Dadabacteria bacterium | reverse complement strand
TGAAGGACGGAGCCTTTTGGATTTCACCCTTCGAGAACCTCAGGGTGCGCGGGTGTTTTCACCCCATCTTAATCCCCCCCCCTTTAAGAGGAGATAAAATAATGGCTTCTAAATTAAGGCATTTGGGAAAGATCAATAAAAGTTAGATTTACAAAAGGGGATCAGTACATGCGCACACAATAATTACCTGAACGTCTTAATATTCTGAACCGTTTTTTTATCCAGTTTTTGAACAACCGCTTTTAAAAGCTTAACCGTATTATCGAAGTCATCTCTATGGATAATTGAATTGTGACTGTGAATATGCCGCGAAGGAACTCCGAGAACAACTGTAGGTACGCCGCTTTTATGCAAATGAATTATAGAGCCGTCCGTTGCTCCTCCCTCCATAGTTGTGAACTGAAGAGGAATTTTATTTTTCTTTGCAGTATCGATAACTAAATCCCTGAGTTTAAGATTCGGTATCATACGGGCGTCATATAGCAGCAAAGAAGGTCCGCCGGAGAATTTAGTTGACGATTCATCAGGCTTTATTCCCGGGACATCCCCGGCTATGTCTGACTCTAGGATAATTGCGATATCCGGATCAACCATGTCCACACTTGTGGTTGCTCCCCTTACACCAACCTCTTCCTGAACGGTTGCAACTCCATAGAGTGTGTTGGGATGACTATTCTTGCCTAGAGAAGTAAGCGCTGAAATTACAACAGCGCAACCCACACGATCATCAAAAGCTTTGGACATATAAGTTTTAGGATTAGCTAATATTGTAAATTCACTTACAGGAACTATAGAATCTCCCACCCTAATACCCGCTTTTTCAACATCCTTTTCCGATGTAGCACCAATATCTATGTACATATTCTTTCTGGTTACGACTTTATTACGTTCCTCTTGTGAGAGAAGATGTGGGGGCTTAGCGCCAATCACACCAAGCACATCACCTTTATTAGTTTTTATTGTAACCCTCTGACTTAGCAGAACCTGATCCCACCAACCACCTAGAGTAGTAAACCTTATATAGCCGTCTGAAGAAATGTGCTTAACCATAAAACCCACTTCGTCCATATGTCCTGCTAACATAATTTTAGGAGCAGCTTCTTTCCCAGCTTTCTTACAGATAAGACTCCCCATATTATCCTCTTTTATCTCGCCAATGGATTTAAAGTAACTTTTAATTACCTTACGCACATCCGCTTCATATCCGGGAATACCGTGTGCCTCAGTCAGCTCTTTAAGTAAATTCTCAGTCTTATCCATGGAATTTTCCTCTCAAATATAGAATTTTTTATTCCTAAAATATAAACGCTTGAATACCAAAGCAATGTTGAGAATTATCACTGTTTCAAGGATTCCTTGTCAATAATAAATCCGCTTGGTATTCTTTATCCAAAAGATGGCCTGACAGAAGTTCTTATATTACGGAGAGAAATGATGAAAAAATATACAATAACATTCGCCTTTTTCTTGAGTTTTTTTATCTTGGTAACCGCGTTTGCGGAAGAAGATGTAACTATTAAATTTTATGACTCTTATGTAGAGGCAACCAAAAAAGCAAAGTCCATTAATGAACTAAAACCTTACCTTTCGCAAAACTACATAAACCAAATGGGTGAAATAACAAAAGAAGATGAAGCTCTCTTCCTTAAAATTGTAAAAGAAGAGCGAAAGAAGATTAAAATAACAGCTATTTCCTCAAAAATTAATGGTGATACCGCTATATTAACAGTTGATGGAGTCGATACTACTAGTAATGAGCCTATCGATGGAATTGTATTTCTTGTTAAAGAAAACGGAAAATGGAAATTCGTGCAAGAAGAATTTATTTCTGACGTAGTGATTGAATAGCTCGTATAATAGGCAAGATATTCCTACAAAGCTCATCTGAAATTGAGCTTGTGTCATTTTCACCCGCTTGAAAATCATACCCCCCGAAGTACACTAAAATTTAGACTTAATGATTGAATATAACGAAGGAATTCATTTAAAAGGAACAGGCCTCTGGTTCGATTCAAAAAAGAAAGCAGGGCTTTCTTTTATCTCGAACGCGAATATTGATAAGTTTACTGCTTCTGAAAAGATTATTGCCACTCCCGAGACTATTAAATTCTTAGACACTAAGATTAAAAAATCCGTAGTTCTTGCTTGCCCCTACTTCAGACCATTTGCACTTGGCAATCTGCAAGTAGAGCTTGTACCGTCTGGCCATATGCTTGGTTCCTCACAGATGATAGTTGATAAAGGTGATAAAACGCTTATTTATAGCGGGGATATAAATTTAAAGAAGCTCCCGACCCAAGAACCCGCTTACACAAGACATTGTGATATTTTGGTTATGAAATGCACCTACGGACTACCCAAATATATATCCCCCTCTTTTTATGAATCTATTGAACCCCTAATAAAGTTCATTAATGAAACTCTATCTTTGGATTCCACACCTGTGATACTGGTGGAACCTGTGGGAAAAGCTCAAGATATCATTAAAGTTCTGGGGGAGAATGGATTTAAACTCAGCCTTCACAAATCGATATATAAAGCTACGAAAATATATGAGGAATTTGGAATTGAGTTCGGAGATTATGAGCTTTTTAAACCCACACATATTGAAGAAAAGATTGTCATAATCCCGCCTGATAAAATGGAGTCCAACAAAATCAAAAATATCAAAAGAAAGAGAGCCGCAATGATTATCGAATGGGACGCAGAAGAAAAATCAGCCATAAAATCAGCATTTAAAGCCAACGAGACGTTTACTCTTAGCAATCATGCCGGATACAACGAGCTTCTACAATATGTAGAATATGTAAGTCCTGAGAAGGTATATTTAATTGACAAGCATGCTACCGAATTTGCTAAAACCTTGCAAAAAAGAGGGTACAAAGCAATACCTCTTGAAAAACCTACCCAACTAAACCTTTTATAGGAGATAAAAAGTGGCTGTAATAACTAAAGGTCTTCGGATTGAGACAAATGGCGACACCGATTTAATCGATATAACGAGTGAAGTAGCAAGAGGTGTGAGTGAATCGGGGGTATCTTCAGGAACGGTGACGGTTTTTATTCCCGGATCGACAGCAGGGGTCACAACCATTGAATACGAGGGCGGGGCAATTAGGGATTTTCAAGAGGCGATTGAAAGAATCGCTCCTAAAGATATAGGCTACCACCATGACGCAAGATGGGGGGACGGCAACGGGTACTCCCACGTTAGAGCAGCTCTTCAAGGAGCATCTCTGAGCGTTCCTTTTGCCTCCTCCAGACTTCTGCTCGGAACTTGGCAGCAGATAATTGTAGTAGATTTTGATAATAGACCCAGGTCAAGAGAAATAATTCTTCAGATTATTGGGGAGTGAAGGTCAAAGGCAGTCTTTTTTAAAGGCCGCCTCTGATAGGTTAGGTAAATTTAATAGAAAAATGGTGCTTATGTCTTACGTTTAAATTAACGATAAGAGGCGTAATAGCTTCGATCATAGAAGACAACTTCAAAGGACCGGCGTCAAGCACTCTCATATTGGGCATGTCTTCTGTGAGCTTTTTAACCACTTCTTTGGCTTCTTCGTCATCCCCGCAAATTACTACATCATAGTCAAGTTCTTCTTCCACCTTGCTGAGTTCTTTAGCGGGAAGATTATGATACGCGGAAACAAGCCTTGCCGTCTCCGGAAGAGCTTCCTTAATTTCAAGTGCAGATGAACCATGGGGAGGAGGATTGTATACAAAACTCTTATCTTCGTGTCTTTCCATAGAAACTACAGGAGTTACTACAATTTGATCGGTAAAGCTATCTTTAATTTGACTAATTGTAGCCGCCGCATACTCGGGAGGAATACTTATTATCACCACTTCCGCTGCTTTTGCAGCATCAGCATTGGGCATCCCATGAATCTTTGACTCTATACCCAGATCGTTTAATTTTTCGATATACTCAGAGGCTATACCCTTCGCTTTTTCATCACTCCTTGAACCTATGAAAATTTCATGCCCGGCCTTAGACCATCTTAGAACAAGCCCTTCTGCAATATCTCCTGTACCACCAAGTAGCGCTATCTTCATTTTTTTTATCCTCCCATCACATAAATTTGCAATTAGTGTAACAAAATTGAATCTCTAGTAAAGAGTGCAGGTGTGTTATTGAGTTGTCGTGAATTAACTGAGATGGGTTAAAGGTGACGAGAAGGAAGGCGTGGGTATGATGCAAGATGCACGATACAGGTTGTAGGATGTACATATTTAAACCCGTTCGTCCTGAGTTAAATCGAAGGACGGGGCTTTTAGGATTTCACCCTTCGAGAACCTCAGAGTGTGCGGTTCAAGAAAAACAAACATATAAATCCCCCCCAATCTCCCTTTTTTAAGGGAGAAGAAAAAAAGCAAAAGATTAGATTCTGAATCGAGTTCAGAATGATATAGATGTGGTGATTAAAACTTTCTTTTGAAATAGAGAAACACTGAAAAACTTTCTTCATTAAAGAACTTATCTTCATTTGCCAATTCACTATCCGGAATTGCTACAAATGGCATTACTCCACCATAGATAATTGTATCCCTGGACTTAAAACTATCAAACTTAACCATATACTCCTCTACAAATTCAACTTCCGGGTTTGGTAATAAAGAAATCTGCTCGCCATTCTCATTTACAGCTTTGTCGCTATTCGCTGGAGACTCTGAAGTGCTGACAATATCAGACTCAGATTGATAATCAGCACTACAAGCATTTATTTTTGCCTCGGATGTTGTACCCGGCTCACTTTCTATAGAGTTTAATACATTAATTTCGTTGTCAGGACAGACATAGCTATCCTCATCGGAATTGTCGTATTCTTCGTTAACCGATGTCGGATTAAGGTTAGTATTTTGAGCAATCAACTCATTGCCAACAGAACTCAAACCTGACCCGACAAATATTATAAAAATAAAGGCCCCTAAATAAACCCGCATTCTAACTCCCTCTAACCCTTAAATGCTGGCTAAGATTAAATCCATACTTAATTTATACCACCCAACATAAATATAATGGCTAAGGTGCAATATATCAATAGTTTTAAATTAACAAACCTTTCTTAACTACTTTGTATTACTCAATAAAACCATCTAAGAATTCAAGTATAACCCGATTAAATTCCTTCGCCTTTTCCTGCATTATAAAATGACCCGAACCCTTTACTATGTATAATTGTGATCCATAGATTTTTTGGTGAAGATACTCACCATATTTAGAGGGTGTTAGAATATCTTTATCAGCCGAGATAATAATTGTTGGCACGACTATCTTCTCAACCGCATCCATAATATTAAATTCATTACATGCAATCAAATCCCAATAGCAAACTTCGGGTCCTGTATCTAACATGCTTTCTTTAAATTCCTGCTTAAGCTCATCAGCAGAATCCTCTGCAAACATCCTCTCAGGCGAGAGCTCACAAAAGGCCTCATAACTATTTTTAACCACTTCAAGTGTTTGTTCAGCTACGCTGAGCTTTGCCCCTGTAGCTGCTAAAACACACGCTTTAATAATTTCCGGATGCTCAAGAGCTATGAGCATAGCCACTCCACCACCCATAGAATGAGCTATCAATATAATATTTTTCAAATTTAAATGTTCAGTGAATTCCAATACCAATTCTTTATACTCTCTTACCGTGTGAAAACCCGCCCCGCCCGAACCACCGCGACCTGGTAAATCAAGGACTATGAGGTTAAAACTTGGGTGATTTCTAAATAGATCCAGTTGAAACCTCCAGGTAGAGGCACTTTGCCCAGCTCCGTGAATCATTAGAATAGTAGGACGAGAATTATCGAACTTCTCTCCTTCTATATAATGTAATTTGTTTCCTTCAATAGTTATTTCAGACATATTGATATTATACGGGTAAATATAGCAAGTGGGTTTCCTTTGGTCTATGACTCTCGATATTTATTTAATAACAAACTGTAAGATTTTTGATCAATACCTG
>DAOVUC010000110.1 GCA_030632765.1 Candidatus Dadabacteria bacterium | reverse complement strand
ATAGAAATAATATATTCTCTTGTCAGGGAACATTTAAAATTCAAAGACGTATTCAATATGAAAAAGAGTACTCTTAAACGCTTTATTGGGATGCCGCATTTTGGAGAACATATGTCGCTTCACCTAGCGGACTGTCAGGCAAGCCATGGATTAATGGGTGCATATGATTTTATTATGCAGAAATTCAGTGAGTTTGAAGAGGAAGAGATCAAACCGGCCCCACTGCTCAGTGGTAAGGAACTCATAGAAATGGGATATAAACCGGGTCCTATATTCTCGGAAATCCTAAACTTTGTAGAAGAAGCTCAATTAGAAGGGGAAATTAAAGACACAGAAAAGGCAAGAAAGATAGTGTCTCAAAAATATCCCGCAGATAAATTTATCAACTAAGATTATACGCCTCTCCCCCCCTCATCTATAAAATATAAGAGATTTAGTGCAAAGCTAAATAATTTTAGTCCCTGGAAAAACAGTATTAAGAAACTGATTTGGGGGAGTTTAAGTAAAACTCCCCCAGGCAGTAGTTATATTTTTCCTTGAAGCAAGAATGCTATGAGAAGAGCATAAATAACGAGTGACTCGATAAGAGCAAGACCAATAATCATTGGTGTAAGAATCTTCGAGCTCGCGCTAGGATTTCTAGCAATTCCGCTTAAAGCTGCAGCTGTTGCTCGTCCCTGACCCAATCCAGCCACACCTGCCGCTATTCCTATTCCCAGTCCTGCACCTAAAGCAAGTCCTAGTTTTGTTAATTCCCCGCCGCCTTCAGCTGCATGGGCTGCTTCAGGAACAAAAGTTGCAATCATAGCAACTCCAAATATAGAAAGCATAGATAACATCTTTTTCATTTGTCTACCTCCTTTTCGTTGAGTAAGTCGTTTTTTATAACCTTATATTTTCAATTTATTCTATATCTGTATCATGCGCGGTCGCAAGCGAAATATAAATTGCTGAAAGAACAGTAAATATAAACGCTTGAAGCAAAGATACAAAAAGTCCAAGTCCAACAAATATTGCAGGAATTATATAATGTACGAGATTAGTAAAAACCCCAAGTACCATATGGTCACCGGTAATGTTCATAAATAACCTAAGAGATAGTGAAACCGGGCGTACAAAATGGCTTACCACTTCAATTAGAAACATTAGGGGTGCCAAAAATATAACAGGCCCTGCAAAATGTTTAAGATATGCAAGCCCATTTTCCTTAAATCCATAATAGTTATACATAACAAAAATCACAATACCACATGCAACCGGCACATTAAAATTACCAGTTGGGGGAAGAAACCCGGGAATAATCCCTAAAAGATTCGCAAACATTATAAAGAAGAACGAGCCACCTAGAAGAGGGAAATACAGTTTGGCGTTTTTCCTCGAACCAAGCATATTTGTAAATAGATCAAAAAGGAAATCAATGGTTAGAATTTCGAAAATGGTTCTTATAGAAAATTTATCATCAGGCAGAACCGAGTCATCACTGGCAAGAGTCTTCGTAATTTTATATCCTGCTAAAGTTAAAAGTATGAGAACTAAAATTGAGCCTAAGATATAATCATAATGGCCCAAGCCTAATAGTGTAAACCAGCTAAAGTGATCCATTTGTGCTCCTTCGTAAACTTTCTCCTATTATTACAATTACTACACCTGTGACTCCTATGAAAAATCCGTAAATATTAACATCCGTAAAAATAAAGAGAGAAGCCACAATACCTACAAAAATCAGCATCTTAATAATAAATGCGAATATTCCAAAACCGGTTGAAGAAGTATTTGAGACAAGTGCATTTACTACAAACCTAATCGCTACGAAATTAGCTGTAAATAATACTCCGCCAGCAGCAACTCCAAATGCCAGTTCCCGAGAACCCACTAAATAGCAAACTACAGCTAAAATTGCAGTAACTATTAGGCTGATTATTTCTATGTTACCAACTGATGGAATATTAATTAGACTCGTCGTTTTTTCTGTCATCAATTCTTTTAATCATCCTAATAAGCAAAGCAAATCCTGCTATCATACCTACCACAAGACCTATTATGGTAAACCAGGGTGTCTCTACCTCAAGCCAATTGTCAATGTACTGACCCAGCACTATCCCAGCAATAACAGAAAACCCAAGTTCAAACCCTATTGCTATAAATACTAACCATTTGTATTTTTTTTGTTTTCTAAACTTTATACCTCTATAATTTTTTAAAGGTTTTTAAGACTTCTATATAACCCATTGAGCGTTTTGTTCACATCCCTTTCAGTATGAGACAGTGAAAGGAATACAGCCTCAAATTGAGAAGGCGGGAACATAATACCAGCACATAGCAAATTTTCAAAAAATTTTGAATATTTTTTTGTATCCGATGTCAATGCGGAACCGTAATCGTGAGGTGCGGGGTCCGTAAAAAATAGAGTAAACATCGATTCTACAGAGTTTATACTTGCTTTAATTTCGAGTTTTGTAATTATGTCCTGCAAACCTTCTACAAGATTTTCAGTAAGCTCTTTTAGCTTTTTATAATTTCCCCTTTGATTGAGTTTGGTCAGCGTAGCTATTCCAGCAGCCATAGCAAGAGGGTTACCAGAGAGGGTCCCAGCTTGATACATAGGGCCTACCGGGGCTACCATACTCATTATATCTTTACCGCCTCCAAAGGCACCTACCGGAAGACCGCCGCCAATTATTTTCCCAAGACATGTGATATCAGGCACTACTCCATAAGCCTTTTGTGCTCCCCCCATCCCCAAGCGAAAACCTGTAATAACTTCATCGAAAATAAGAAGCGCCCCAGCTCTCTTAGTAATTTTTCTTAAGCTCTTCAAGAAACCTTTTTGAGGAGGGACTACACCCATGTTAGCTGCTACCGGCTCTAGTATAACGGCTGCTATTTTGTCTCCATATTTTTTAAAAAGCCTTTCTACAGAATCTATATCATTGTATTTCGCTAACAGAGTTTTATCTGTAAATGACTTTGGAACTCCAGGACTGCTCGGTGTTCCGAAAGTTGTGGCGCCTGATCCAGCTTGAACCAGAAGATAATCTGCGTGTCCATGATAACACCCTTCAAATTTTACTATATAATCCCTTTTCGTATATGCCCTTGCGAGCCGTACACTGCTCATTGTGGCCTCTGTGCCCGAATTGGTCATTCTTATCATATCAATTCCGGGAAAGGATTTAACAATTAGCTTAGCTATAGATACTTCGTTTTCACAAGGAGCCCCATAACTTGTACCTTTTTCCGCTGCTTTCTTTATTTCTCTCACCACATCCGGATCCGCATGACCCAATATAAGAGGTCCCCATGAAGACATATAGTCGATAAACTTATTCCCGTCCTCATCATAAGTATAAGCCCCCTTGGCTTTAGCTATGAAGACTGGTGTACCGTTTACTGCGTTAAACGATCTTACAGGGCTATTTACCCCCCCCGGCATTAAACCCTGGGCAGTTTTATATAGTCTTTTTGATTTAGTGAATTGAAGTTTCATTTCTGCTTTATAGACCTGGATAATATTAGATTGGATGTAGTAAACATGGATCAAATAGAGGTGTCAAGTAAATCAGCCAAAAAGAATATTGGTAGGTATTGGAACATAAAAAAGGGGAGAAACTAATAATAAGTTTCTCCCCTTTAATTTCTATACTTATTGATCTATTTTTATTAGATCAATAAGATAATTCTCATATTTAATAAAGCAAGTTTATCTTATTTAGCGTAACTAAAGATAAGTCTTGCGCCTACTTTTGCCGATGGCGATGTAGCTATGAAGTGAGCCCTTCTGTTAAGCTGATAGGCTTCTTCAGTTGTTCCAGCGCCAAACTGAGTTGTTTCTCCACCACTTGCTGTTGTGATCCTTGAAGGATCAATACCTAACTGCACTAAGAACGCTTTTGTTGCGTCAGCTCTTCTCTGTGCGAGTCTTAGGTTGTACGCTGGTGTACCTCTGATGTCAGCATAACCTTCAATAAGTACGGTTACGTTAGCATCTACCTTAAGAATCTCAGCGTTTTCTCCCAATACAGCTCCTGCATCCGCTCTGATATCAGACTTATCAAAATCAAAGAAGATATCCATCAGATCAGTTGTAGGTATTGGCGGTGCCGGTGGTGGTGGTGGTGCTGAACATATTAGCTTGGCTTCATCAGCCTTTGCTTTAGCATCAATAAGCATTCTGCGTGCTTCGAGCTCGCTGCAGAATTCTCCAGCAAGGGCTTTTCCATGGGCTAGTGCAGAATTTGCAGCTGCTAATTCTGCCTCACCACAAGGAGCTCCACAATAAACTCCTGTCGTTGGATCATCACCGCAAACTCTCTGCTTGCACTCCTCACATGTTGCTGTAGCATCAGAAACTGCTGAATCAGCAGCGGCAAGCTCTTGTGTCGGCGGGGGTGTCGCACAGCTTGCTAGATATAGCAATGCAACAACTAATAATGGGATGCTTAAAAAAAGCATTTGTTTATCCCTTTTCATTCTACTGCACCTCCTTTAAGAGTTTTTGAGTACCTAATGAGTACCTAATAATAAACCTTTTAGCGCTTAACTGCAAGCTCTCTTATTTTTTCCTTTGCTGTTTTAGCTTCTTCAGACTGTGGATACTTATCAATTAAAGTCTGAAAAAATAATTTTGCTTCCTCTTCTCTATCTATTTCAACCAATGAAAGTCCCTGTTTTAAATAGGATAAGGGCACTCTATCATCTTTTGGGTATGTGTCAATAAACTTTTGATACTCCAGTATAGCCTCTTCAAATTCTCCTTGCCTATAATATGACTCAGCTATCCAATATGCAGCATCATTTGCTTTGGAAGAATCGGGATATTTAGATAAAAACAATTTAAACTGTTCCCTGGAGCCACTATAATTGCCTTCACTTAGATCAGTATAACCTTTATTGAAAATAAAGTCTTCCGTTTGAACATCTAAAGATGAAAGTTCAGACCTACCCTCGGTGCCACCTTCCAAAGAAGTAGGTAAACCTAAACTTCCCTGATTTACTTTAGCTTCCAACCTTGCGTATGACTGATTCAAATCGTTCACCTGTTTCTCTAGCTGAAAAACCTTTTCTCTAAGCCCAGCATTGTTACCGCCGCCCCCACTACCCTGGGTTGACTGAACTTCTTGCGAGAGACGTGCCATTTTAGCCTCTAGCCTAGTTTGTCTAGCATAGACGGTGCTAAGATCACTTTGTTTAGCCACACAACCTAAAGACATAGAACCAATCCCCGCCAATAAGAAAAATGTAACAATTTTAATTCTCATCAATTATATCCTAAAACGCTGGAACGAAATGAGCCCTTCTATTCTGCTGGTAATCATATTCAGATGTACCAAATGCAAATTGCTCTGTTTCGCCCTTACTTACAGCTTGAACTTTAGAAGGTGAAACTCCTAGTCCCACCAGATAGTTTTTTGTCGATTCCGCTCTTCTTTGACCTAGGGCTAAGTTATATTCTTCAGTACCGCGAATATCACAATAACCTTCTATTACTACAACTTGAAATTTACCACCGCTATTATTGATAATACTTGCATTTTGATTAAGTACGGACCTTGATTCAGACGTAATGTTCTGACTATCGTAATTAAAGAATACATCTACCAACCCGAAGCTTGACCCCGAGGGAGAAAGTGATCCTAAGGTCTCTTCCATAGATTCTATATCAACAGACTCAAGATATGCCTGATTTTTAGCTTTACCCTGAGCTTCAATAGCTTTAAACCTAGCCTCTTCAAGAAGCTGGCGGGCAGCGTCTTTATTCCCTGCTGCTAACATTTCTCTCGCTTTCTCAATCAATTCCTCTGCTTCCTGGTACTCAGGTGTGCCTTCTGCCCCTGCATCACTAGCTGCTCGCAAGGCAGCTTCGGCATCAGCCATTTCCTTATCAACGTTAGATCCGAATGCAAAAGAAAATAATACAATAATTACTTTAAAAAACTCTACAGCAATAAACTTCGCCGTATTCATTTTGCTCCTCCGTGTAATTCTAAATCTTATACCTGAGATAATTACATTATT
>DAOVUC010000171.1 GCA_030632765.1 Candidatus Dadabacteria bacterium | reverse complement strand
TTCTGGTCCTAACTCATAGCATTAAAATATGGAGGTGAATCGTAGTAAGGAAATAATATGGTTCATTATATATTAGTGCTTGCTTTATTGACTGCCATCTCGGCATTGGAAGTTATGTCGGCAGAAACAGTTCACACCGTCTCCCCTAAAGGGCCGTTTACTTCTATATCTCTTGCAATATTATCGGCTAAGAGTGGCGACACCGTTGAGGTAAATTCCGGTACTTATAATGAGCACATAATTGTTGATAAGACTTTAGATATAATCGGTATAAATGAACCTAATATTGACGGAGGCGGGAAAGGAACTGTTGTCTTAATAAAGGCCCCGGGCGTTACTTTTAAAGGGTTTCGTGTAACCGGCAGCGGTGAGAGTCTGACTGTGGAAGATGCGGGAATAGTTCTTGATTCCGCTCAAGACTCAATCATTGAAGATAACCGTTTGCATGATGTACTGTTCGGAATATATTTAAAAAACTCTTCCGGAACACTTATTCGCAACAACATAATAGTCGGCAAGGACCTCTCAATTCCTGTAAGAGGAGATGGAATTCGCCTTTGGTATAGCTCAGATACAAAGATCATAGATAACACAATTACAGGCGCCCGGGATCTGGTCATGTGGTGGTCGGGCGATACCCTGATTAAGGGTAATAAAATAGAACAAGGGAGATACGGGCTTCATTATATGTACAGTGATAACAATGTATTTGAAGACAATATGTTCATAGATAATTATGTAGGCGGCTTTCTTATGTATAGCAAAAATATTAAATTCCATTACAACATTTTCGCCCGCAATCAGGGACCTGCAACCGGGTACGGAATTGGATTTAAGGATCTTGATGACATAGTTGCCAAAGAGAATCTTTTTATCGATAATCGTATAGGAATTTATATGGATAACTCCCCGCATTCAATAGATTCCTGGAACACATTAGAGGACAACGTAATAGCTTTCAACGATATAGGCATATCTCTTATGCCCTCGATACAGAGGAACATTATTGTTTCAAATAGTTTTGCTGATAATTCGCAGCAAGTGGAGGTCAGAGGAGGGGGAACACTATCCGGCAATAATTGGTACGCAGAAGGAAAGGGGAACTATTGGAGTGACTATGTCGGATATGATGATAATAAAGACGGGATAGGGGAAATCCCATATAAGGCTGAAAGTCTCTTCGAAAGCTTGATAGATTCCTACCCGAATTTAAGGGTATTTGTATTTAGCCCTGTGGCTCAAGCAATAGAGCTTGCATCCGATGCTTTCCCGGTCATTAAGCCCGAGCCCAAGGTTACGGACGAATACCCGCTTATGAAATTTGAGATGCCTAGGGGATACGGAGAGGAAGAACACGCTTTCTCTTATAAGCTTTTTGTTCTCTCACTATTTATGATTCTAATCCCGGTTTTTTCGTATCTATTCATTATAAGAAGAGCCCGATAGGAGAGTTTGTTGATACAGGTAACGGATATAACTAAGAAATTCGGGAACGTTGTCGCAGTCGATTCCGTAACTCTAAATGTAAAAGAGGGAGAGGTGGTTGCTCTACTCGGAGCAAACGGTGCTGGAAAGAGCACGCTAATCAAATGCATTCTGGGGCTCCTTGATTATAAAGGGAAAATAGAGATTCAAAACCGGAACATAAAAGAAAATCTTAAGCTCTCAAAATCACTTATAGGCTATGTACCGCAAGATCCACTTTTCTACGATATGAAAACGGTAGACATTCTCCATTTCTTCGGCTCCATCCGCAGGGTGGATGAAAAGAGAATCAAGAGTCTCCTATCTTTAGTTGGTCTTGAGGATCACAAACATAAGCTCTCCTCTGAGCTGTCCGGGGGCATGAGACAGCGTCTTTCTTTTGCAGTCGGTCTTCTTTCCGACCCTCCTGTTCTAATACTTGATGAGCCTACTTCAAATCTCGATGCTAACGCCAAAGGAGATTTTCTGAATCTCGTAAAAGAGCGTAAGAATCAAGGTAAAACGGTTCTTTTTTCCTCACACAGGCTGGATGAAGTATATTTTCTTGCCGACAGAGTGCTTTTTATGAAATCAGGGAGGGTAATTTTAGATGAAAAGCCTCAAAATCTGGCAAATTCGCTTGGAATGAGGGCAAAGATAAACCTGATAATACCTGAGGGCAGTATTAGTAAGGCAATATCTATACTTACTAAAGAGGGCTTTGGGAGTGTAAGTAGAAACGGATCCGGGCTTTATGTCGAGGTAGAGGAAGGAAAAAGGATTGTGCCTTTCGAAAAACTTATGCAGGCACGCATTCCGATCACTGATTTTACTATTCAGGAATCCTCGATGGAAACCGTAATTAAACACATAGAGGAAAATGGATACTAAAAACGTTTTTTTAATCATGAGAAAGGAGGCCGGGGAATCGCTTAGGAACAGATGGTTCATTCTATACACGCTCTGTTTCTCAGCACTGGCGTTGCTTGTATTACTCTTCTCAACTATGGGTGGAGAGATAGCTGGTTATTCGGGGTTTGGTAGAACAGCCGCAAGCCTTATAAATCTTGTCCTTCTTTTTGTTCCTTTGATAGCTGTAATCACGGGAGGCATCAGCATTTCTCAGGAAAGGGAAAATGGAACCCTGCCATATCTCCTCTCTCATCCTATTAACAAGAACGAGATATTTGTAGGGAAGTTTCTCGGAATTTTGATAACAATATGGTTTTCAATACTTCTGGGTTTCGGCCTTGCCGGACTTGGAGTTGCTATAAGAGGCGGAGAGGGGGAAATCTCAGGCTATCTTCTAACGATAATTCTTTCTGCACTCCTGGCAGCTTGCTTTCTAAGTATAGGATTCCTGGTTTCCGTCTACTCTGGAAAAGCCTCAAAAGCAATTGGGATTTCGGTCTTTCTCTGGCTCTTCTTTATCATTCTCGGGGATTTGGGAATTATGGGCACTACAGTGGCTATGGATCTGGGAATCAAGCAGGTTTTTGTTCTCGCTCTATTAAACCCTGCCGAAGTGTTTAAGATAGCTTCAGTACTTGTACTTAGCCCAAGATTTGAGATTCTAGGTCCTGTGGGGGTTTATGCGGTAAGAACATTCGGACAGCAGGGAGTGTTTTATCTCCTGTTTAGTATTATGATTCTCTGGGCTTTGATTCCACTTGGATACGCTTATTTGGTTTTCACGCGTTTTAGGAAGGAAGAGAAATGAAGGTGAGATTTGCTCTTCTTATAGTCTGTGTATTAGTCTGTTCCTGCAGCGATACACCTGAGAGGGGGCCTGTAAAAATTTATTACGGCGAAGATATATGTGAGAGATGCAAGATGATTATTAGTGAAAAAGATTTTGCCGCCCAGTATCAAGTATCCACAGGTAAGACAGTGAAGTTCGATGATCTCGGCTGTATGTTTCATTATATGGATGGGGCGAACAAAGCCCAGATGTCCGCTGTTTATGTGATGGATTATGATTCCAAGCAATGGGTTGACGGGGAGAGCGCATACTATGTCTGGACGGAAAATATTAGTACGCCTATGGGGCATGGAGTTGTAGCACTTAAGGACAGCCGTGAAGCAGCCGAGCTTTCTAATAAAGAAAAGGGCAAGTATTTAGGCTCTCTGAAAAGCGCATCTGACTGGGTTCTAAAAGACATGAAAAATAATCTGGACTAGGAGAGATATTAGGGAATACCTTAATCTTATGGAGGGTATTAAATTTAAAGATAGCCATCCGATTGCCCGTCCAATTCATGTAGATAAGAATGGAAGGCTTTTACAGTTCGCTTTAAAACCCGGACGGGAGTTAAAGGAGCACAGCTCTCCGTCTTCTCCTGTTTATCTCTTAGTTCTAAAAGGCGAAGGAGTTTTTAAAGGCGGCAGTGACTCTCAAGCAACCGCCGGGGCCGGGCCCAATCCTTATATATGATATAAATGAGAAGCATTCTATTAAAGCTGGAGATGAAGAATTGGTTTTTGTAGCCATTCTTCACGGATCTCCTAGAAAGTGAAAATGAGTCACGAGGCCAAGTTTTTGTATTATTAAAATGTATGACTTTCTGACATTTGACGCCCTGTATCCTTGGTTTATGTTATTATTACAGTGAGTGATATTGGCATTCTTTTTGCATAAGTACTTTTGTATAACTAAATAAATACAATGGGGGTGTTAGATATGCTAGTAAAAGAATATATGTCCAAAAACCCTATTGTTTTAACATCAAATGATGATGTTAAAAGTGCATTTAATCTGTTACTGGAAAAGGGTATTCGTCAAGCACCGGTTGTAGATAAGGGAGAATTAGTCGGCATAGTATCAGACCGCGATCTCCGCATGGCTATGGTTCAAAACCTGAAAATGAATAATTTAACAGTGGGCCTTATTATGACCAAGGACCCTGTAATAATTTCAGTTGCTTCATACATTACCTACTCTAGCAATCTAATTCGTATAGGCAAATTTAATGCTATACCTGTAATTGAAGAATCCGGTGAACTGACAGGGATAATTTCAACAACTGATATTCTTAAATGTTTTCTTGAAGTAATGGATGATGATTATATGCCATTAATTTCTAAATGAGAACGCCGGGTTCGTTTTTGTCAAGCCCCCAAAAACCGGTCCACCTTTTAAGTTACAAATTTTCATATATTTTCTCTAATGAGTTGAAGTAAATCTGTCTTCAAACTCTTTCGTCTTATTAACTGATACAATAGCCTTTGGAGCTGGTGGTTTGTATCCAAGTGAGCTATGTGGTCTCACTTCATTGTAGTGTCTTCTCCACTGCTCAATAAGTATCTGAGCTTCCTTTAGACTATAAAATATCTCTCCGTTTAACAGCTCATCCCTAAGCTTTCCATTAAAGCTCTCATTATATCCA
>DAOVUC010000184.1 GCA_030632765.1 Candidatus Dadabacteria bacterium | reverse complement strand
GTGTGTGCGCCTAACGAATGGCTCCCCTCTCTATCGGTGGGGGACGGGGGTTAGGATTCCGAAGACAATGCTCAAGACCTCTCGAATTTGTTCGGATCAATTCTTCGTATTGATGTAGACAACCCACAAGGCGGAAACAACTATGGCATTCCTTCGGACAACCCGTTTTTCGGAAACATGTCCGGCTTCAGGGAAGAAATTTATGCATACGGTCTCCGCAACCCGTGGCGTATAAGTTTTGATCCTGTTACGGGCGATCTGTGGACAGGGGACGTAGGAGATGCAACTCTAGAAGAGATCGATATTGTGGAGAAGGGAAAGAATTACGGCTGGCCTATAATGGAGGGAACGAATTGTTTTGATCCGCCTTCGGGCTGCGATATGTCCGGTCTTGAGCTTCCAATATGGGAATATGGACGTAATAAGGGCAGGTCTATTATCGGCGGGTTCGTTTACCGAGGTTCGGAATTCTCAGAGCTGGAAGGCAAATTTATATATGGAGATTTTGTTTCCGGGAGAGTCTGGGCATTAAGTTTAGACGGGCTGACGGCTACTGAGAATACACAGCTTCTAAGGTTTGCCAACGTTGATAGTTTTGTAATAACATCTTTTGGGATAGATGAACAAAATGGACTCTATGTAACTGGATTCGATGGAAATATATACCGCTTAATCAGAAACGAGGATCTATAAAAAAAATAATTTAACAAGTTACAAAAATTCAGTTTTATTGTGGTCCCTAGATGTTTTAAGGGAAGTTAGAGTCGCTTGATTTTAAGATATTTCTTACCAGACGGCAATCATAATATACCCATATGTGATTTGCGTTAAAAAGCCAAAACAGGCTGTCACTTATATATTTGACACCAATTATCAGTTATGATAATTATTAGCGTTTGCAATTTGATAGGAGAGTTGTATTTTTGAGCAATTATGTTTGAAGGAATATCTGAAAAACTAAATTCGACTTTAAAAAAGGTAAGGGGTTACGGGAAGCTTAGCGACAAGAATATTGATGAGGCTTTACGTGAGGTAAGGCTAAGTCTGCTTGAAGCGGATGTAAACTTTAAAGTCGTAAGAGAATTCATAAGTTCGATAAAAGAAAGAGCTTTAGGCCAAGAAGTGCTTCAGAGCCTTACGCCAGGACAGCAATTCGTAAAGATTGTACACGAAGAGCTTATAAGCGTTCTCGGAGATGAGAGCTCAGAGCTTGATCTAAAAGCGAGCCCCCCGGTAGGAATCATGCTGGTTGGTCTTCAGGGATCAGGTAAAACAACCTCCGCGTCAAAAATTGCCAGATTCTTAAAAGAGAAACTAAATAGAAATCCATACTTAGTCCCCGCTGACGTTTACAGACCCGCGGCTATTGACCAGCTTAAAGTGTTGGCCGGGCAGGTCGGAGCTGGCATTTACGACACCCAGCCTGGAGCCAAACCGGTTGAGATTTGTAAAGACGCGATGGAAATCGCCCGAAGAGGTGGTTATGACACGGTAATAATCGATACGGCAGGAAGACTTCACATCGATGACGAGCTAATGGATGAGCTTAAAAATATTAAAGCTGCCGTAAATCCTCACCAAGTACTCCTAGTAGCTGATGCAATGACAGGGCAAGACGCCGTTAATGTTTCCTCAAGTTTTAATGAGGCAATTGACATAGACGGAGTAGTACTTACAAAAATGGATGGTGACGCCAGGGGTGGGGCCGCACTATCAATAAAAGCTGTTACGGGTAAACCAATTAAGTTTTTCGGCACAGGGGAAAAACTTGATGCTATTGAAGTCTTTCATCCAGACCGAATCGCTTCCAGAATCTTAGGAATGGGTGATGTGCTTTCATTTATTGAAAAAGCGCAATCAGCCTTTGAAGATAAAAAAGCTGAGGAGATGGCAAAGAAACTCCTCAAAAAAGAATTCTCGCTTGCTGATTTTAAGGAAGCAATGCTTACTATGAATAAAATGGGCTCTCTTGAGAGTATGACTCAAATGATTCCCGGAATGAAACAAGTTTCCAATAATCCCAAAGCCTTAGAAACAGCAGAAAAAGAGATCAAAAAGACAATCGCGATTATTGATTCAATGACGCCTAAAGAAAGGCTAAATCACACTATATTAAATGGCAACAGGCGCAAAAGAATTGCTAAGGGAAGCGGCACAAGGGTTGAAGACATAAACCGCATGATTAAAAATTATATGCAGATGAGAAATATGATGAAAAATATGGGAAAAATGGGAAAATTAGCAAAAAGAATGATGAAAGTTCGGTAATAATGATGTAAGTTTGGTAATATAGTTTATTATAATGGTATTAACCAAAGGAGGTATTAACAGTTTGGTAAAGATAAGACTTATGAGAGCCGGGTCAAAGAAGAGACCGTTTTACAGAATTGTAGCGGCAGATTCTCGTTCACCACGTGATGGCAAGTTCCTTGAGATACTAGGATACTATGACCCGAGACAAAAGCCACATGTTTTAGAGGTTAAAACAGATAGGGTGCAAGAGTGGATCAGTAAAGGCGCACAAACATCTGAAAGAGTTGGCAAATTGATATCTACTTTAAACTAGGGCTAGAATAGAAACGAATAAGAAAGTTCTTTGATAGCGAGACTATAGACGGGAGGTATCAGATATGGATAGACTAAAGGAGCTTGTAACTTTCATTGCGCAGTCACTGGTAGACGACCCCAACAAAGTTGAAGTTCATGAGGTTGCAGGAGAGCAGACAGCCGTACTTGAATTAAGGGTTGCCCAAGAGGACCTAGGTAAAATAATTGGCAAGCAGGGAAAAACTGCAAAGGCAATTAGGACTATATTGGGTGCTGCGGCTGCCAAAATGCGGAAAAGGGCTGTCCTGGAAATCTTAGAATAATAGATGTCCTTCTAAAAGATATGGGACTAATTTCATTCGGGAAGATATCCAAAGCGCACGGGCTAGCAGGAGAGGTAAAATTTCTTCCCTTTAGCGGTCAACTAGACAACATATCTACGCTGGAAAGGATTATTATATATATGACCCCCGGCGGACCTCCCCTAGAATTAAAGATTCTCAAACGTAGTTTCCAGAAAGGCAGCGCCATATTAAAACTCGAGGGAGTCGACTCGATAGATGATGCACAGATGCTTATAGGAAATCATGTTTACGTAGAAGCTTCAGACCTGAGGACCCTAGAAGATGATGAATTCTACTGGTTTGATCTTATTGGTCTTGAAACATTTACCGATGATGGTCAATATATAGGAATAGTAGATAGCTTAATTGATCGCTCATTACAAAGCCTATTAGTAGTTAAAAACAACGACAAAGAATATCTAATACCTCTTACGGAACCAATAGTTAAGAATATAGACCTTGAGCAATCAAAAATTATAATTTCTCCTATAACAGGACTTCTCGATTAACAATTAGCTAAAAGAAAGACTTCTTCTTACAGCCATTAAATATGAGATACGACATCCTAACTATATTTCCTGAATTTTTTGAATCGCCTTTCTCCTTCGGAATATTGAAGAAAGCGCAGGAAAAAGGCCTGATAGAGCTTAATACTCACGATATAAGGGATTATACCGACAACAAGCATAGAACTGTAGATGACGCACCGTATGGCGGCGGAGGAGGCATGTTAATGAAAATTGCCCCTGTCTCAGCCGCAATAGAGAAGGTAAAGAGCAAAAGCGCAAAATCTCTGGTCATCCTTACAACTCCCGATGGTGAGAAGTTCTCAGATAAAACAGCAAGAGAATTAGCAGATTATGAACAAATAATTATTATATGTGGAAGATACGAAGGGGTAGATGAGAGGATACGAGAAACCTTAGTAGATAAGGAGATCTCAATTGGAGACTACATCCTCTCGGGTGGAGAAAATGCGGCCTCTGTAATAGTAGAAAGCGTCTCCCGGTTTATTCCCGGGGTACTGGGAAACGAATTATCCCCTCAAAACGATTCTTTTAACGAAGGATTATTAGAATACCCGCAGTACACTAGACCAGAAGAATTTGAAGGGAAAAAAGTTCCTGATGTTCTCCTTTCAGGAAACCATAAAGAGATTGATGAGTGGAGAAAGAAAGAAAGCATTAAAAGAACTTTTAGAAAAAGGCCTGACATGCTCGATAAAGCAATACTTAAAACTGACGAAATAGACCTGGTAAAAGAACTCAAAGAAACAAGTCCTCCCTCTTTTAAAGCATATATTGCATTAATCCATTATCCCGTATACAATAATCAGTTTAAGATTATTACAACGGCTTTTACCAATTTAGATGTACACGACATAGCAAGGTCGGCGGTAACTTATGGAATTGAAAAATTTTATCTGGTACAGCCCAACCTTGAACAGCAAAAGTTAGTAAATCGTGTATTAAATCATTGGACAAAGGGAGAGGGCGCGTCTTTTAATAAATCGAGATCGGAAGCCCTCCGTCTTGTAGCACTAAGAGATACGCTCCAAGATGTAACACAAGAGATAGAAAAGATTGAAGGACAGAAACCAGTAACAATTGTTACTGATGCAAGATCTACAGATAACATGATAGGGTTTGGAGATTTAAGAGAATTAATTTTTTC
>DAOVUC010000285.1 GCA_030632765.1 Candidatus Dadabacteria bacterium | reverse complement strand
TAGGCAAAATGAATGTAGACGAAAACCAGTCTACAACTATGAAGTTTGGAATCAGAAGCATCCCGACTCTTATCATGTTTAAAGGCGGAGAAGCAGTGGATCAAATTATTGGTGCTGTACCTAAGGGTGAAATAGAAAGGGTAGTGGAGAAGTCTCTAGCTTAAGATTGTACGGTCCGGTTCTTTCTTGTATTTAATTAGAAGTTACCTTCCGATTTGAGATAATTGCTGTTCCAGTTCTGTAATCTTCGTATCAAGCTTTGTTGTTTCACTGCTCTTGGCTATCATTTGTTCTCTGTAGGCGGTACTCTGAGTTTTCTTGCTGGTATTAATTCTACTTCTTTCTACAATATTCAAAGTTGAAAGGGTTTTTTGTTTGTCGAATTCATATACAGTTTCTCGCTCCCGGTTTATTCTCTTTGAAAACTTTCTTGATGCTATCCCAAATTTGCCCAGAACACGCCCAAGCCACTGAAGATTTTGCCCCTTTTGTTCAGATTTAGGTATGGATTTTTGTACCTCTGCGGATAATACTTTGGCCGTAATTTTAAAATCCTTATCTGTATTCTCAAACAATATGCTGTCTAGCTTTCCGTCGCATATACTACTGAGCACGCTGAGCACAACTTGTTCCCATTTGTCAGGTTTAAGCTCCACGGACTTTTTAGAATTCGGTGCCTCATCAATTGCGATCTTGTTTGCTCCCTCAGATGCTTCAATCATAAGGTAAGTCAATTTGCCGAGCTCCAAAAGAACATTCTTTTTTTCAGCCTCAAGCTCAGAAAGCTGCATCTTGATTTTTTGCTTCTCAATGAGCTCTTTGGACTTAACATTGACCGTCGAGAGGCCTTTGTCGATTTTGCTTTTTAACTTGCCCAGGAAGTCTGCCATTTGTATATACCCCCTTTTTAAATAATATACTCAATTTGGTAATCATGTAAGAGGTGAAGATTAAAGGGGGTCTCATATCAAAATCTTTTCTCAGGCCTTGAATTTCCTGACGCGATATTCTCTGTTTAATATTGTAGATATAAATCTAAGCGTAAGATCATTTGTGAAATTTGGCAAATAGTCTGAAAGTTTGATATATTTTGATTCTATTAATTTAAAGTTACGTGAGGTGAAGGATGTGGAAAAAAGGGGTAAAAGTGAGAGTAGCACAAACTATTGAAGGGAAGAAGGACAGTTTTAATGAGGGTTTGCGGGGTACTGTTGTTGAAACGTTTGAGTTGCCTAACGGTAATTCATACAGAGTTCAGTTCCTAGACGGACGGATGGCACGTTTTCCCGAAGCATTAATGGATGAGGCAGTTGAAATTATCGAGTAGAATGGACTTCTTATATTGGACGTACTAAAGCTCGGGCTGGAGCGCCGTCTGAGCCGGCAATCTTAATAGGAAGACAAATAAGATCATAATTGCCAGGTTCAATTCTACTAAGGTCAAGTCCTTCGATAACCCATATTCCAGCTTTTAGAATTATATCGTGAACCTCAAGAACATTTCCCTCATATCCTCCAATAGATAAGTAATCTATTCCTATAGTTTGCACCCTTCGTTCCGAAAGATATTTTGCAGCTTCAATTGATAGATGCACAAACTTTTTGTTAAACGGTTTGTCTTCCCATCTACGTCTTGAGTTCTTAGTTTTAAAAAGAATACGCTGACCCTTACGGATTCGGTGTGGGCGAATTTCTCCTACATTTATGAATTCTGTATCTGTTATTTCAATAACTCGAGCCTTCCCGACAGATGCGGTTAAGGGCATTTTGTCTATACTGATCCCGGATCGTCTAAAGTGACACGGCGCGTCCATATGGGTTCCCGTATGCACCGCCATTGAGACATGAGTCAAGTTGCATTCATCCCCGTTCTCTAAGTTTAGGACTCGTTTTATTTCGACCGGAGGGTCGTCAGGCCAGTGAACCATGCCGTCAGTGAGCGGAACTGAAATATCTATCCATCCGTTAGTTGGGAGATTTCCTCTTTTGTTCTTCATGGTTTTTGTGCTTGGGAAGTTGGTTTACCCGTCTTTACGTATTGATAGTTCTTATTATTTCCTCTGCTACTTCTTCAAGTGATAATTCAGAAGTATCTACAACCAGATCCGCTTTTTCATATAATGGAGTTCTTTTCTTGAGTAAGTCGCTTGCTGTTTCAAGCGGGTTTTCTACCTGAAGCAGTGGACGATCTTTGCTATCTTTAATCCTCTCCCATATTACTTCAATAGGGGCCTGCAAATATATGGTAATGCCTCCGCTCTTCATCGCGTCCCAGTTTCTATCCCTCTGTATGACTCCGCCGCCGGTGGCTATTACTTGCCCTTGTTGTGTTGATAAAGATTCTATGGACTCTGATTCAAGGTCTCTGAAGTATTTCTCGCCGTGGTCAGCAAATATTTGAGTGATTGTAGTTCCGGCGCGGGTTTCGATGAACTTGTCTGCGTCGCAGTAACTGTATCCGATCTTTTCCGCTAATATTGTTCCAACTGTTGATTTCCCCGCTCCCATAAAACCGATTAGGAAAATATTTTTATAGTTTTGGTTGTTTTGAGTCATTTTTGAAATTGGTAGATTGAATTTTTTTCTTTTGTTCCTGTAACAAATTTTTCAACATATTTGCCAATAATATCACACTCTATATTAACAAATCCCCCTTTTCTAAGGC
>DAOVUC010000083.1 GCA_030632765.1 Candidatus Dadabacteria bacterium | reverse complement strand
TGCAATATCCTGCTTAACCCAAAAACTCCAACCGGTCATCCCGCTGTAAGATAAAGGCGGCGCATCTCCAAACACCAGGTTACGTGTCTTAGAACGCACCCCGTCACATCCCACAACCAGGTCATAAGATTCTTGTGTCCCGTCACTGAAAGTTACATACACTTCATCATTCGTTTGGTCAATTTTATCCACTGTGGTATTCATACGAATAGAATCCGGATCAACCGCTTCTTTAATTACATTAATTAAATCGGGCCTATAAGTGCTCAGCATCGGACCGTATTTCTCGGTGACGTTCTTAACAGAATACGAATGCAGCATCTGTCCCTGCTCATCTGAAACATTATAGGTCGTAAACTGAAGCCCTACGTCAAGCAAGTTCCTGTAGACTCCGAGTCCTTTTAGAATGCGGCTCCCTGAGGGCCAGAGCACAATAACGTACCCTACTGTTCCGTACTCAGGTATCCGTTCAACAACAGTAGGTTTAAAACCCCTTTGCTGGAGTAATGCGGCAAAAGTCAACCCTGCTATACCACCCCCAACGACAAGGATACGCATTTCCTGTCCGTATCGTACTGGCAGGCTATATTTGTCTGGATCTACTGAATTCAATTCCAACTCCTGAGCTTATTTTATTACAACCTATATTTTATTACAGCATTCTATTACTACACCAATAATATATTTATAATTCTTAAAATTTCAATGGGTTTCTTGAATTATTATACCAGAATAGGGAATATGATAAATATTAATATTTCTTTAATATTGAGGGACTTCCTTCCCAGTATCACCGTAAATTTCAAGCTCAAGCCCGTCTGGATCAACAAAGTGATAGGCATTGGGCTTCCCATCTTCTCCTACTTTTATTTCTACAAATTGAACCCCTCTTTCTTTTAGAATCCGGCTTGATTCCTCTACATTATCCACACCAAAAGCCACATGATTCACTCCATCTACATATTCGCCTTTTAGGACTGTTCTATTCTTATCTTCACTAAGAGCAACAATGGCTTTAGATTTTGTTCCCAGGAAACTCTTTTTTTCTCCACCTTTTGGACGGCCGTCCAAAATTAATATCAGTCCTAGCACTTTTGAATAAAATTCAATAGCTCGGTCCATATCACTTACGATTATCGCAACATGATCCAAGTTTTTAATCATTTCCTGTTTACCGGTTAATTTATCGAGCCATCCCATTTAGTTCCTCATACCTTTACTATCTGTTTCTAACAATTACTATCCGTTTCTAACATTATCTTTGGTCTACACTAACTTTCCTAATTAAAATCCAAGCTACAACCGCTATTATAAAAACTATCAAAACACCCATGATCCAATAGCTGCTTGTAATAGCATGAATCATATTGGGTCTTACTTCAATAACTCTTTGAAAAATAGCGTATTCACCGCTCACTGATCCACTCTCTGAGTTCTCTACTGTAATAGCTATTGATAGTATAAGTGATCCGATGCCCCCTCTTACCGGGGTTACCAACCATTTCCACGTTAAAGGAGAGTCTTTGTCTATTAGTTTAAAAACAGCGCCATTCTCAGATGCGGCCCCTTTGTTTTGATCATTTTCCAACTCTGGAGCTATTTCAAAACCATTACCGGCAAGATTTATACCGATATTATTATCTAACTCATTATCACCTAAATCCTCTGATAATGCTTCTATAAAAGAGTGAGCCACATCAGCTTCTACTAGATACGATTTGCCAATTTGCATTTCTGTGGGCGTGTTAAAAACAATGCTTCTAGGGGTATGTACCCTTACTTTCTTTTCTATTGTATTGAATAAGTCAGGTGATGGAGATACTAAGGGCCTCTTAGTCTCTGAGTGCGGAGATGGCTCGGTCTGAGAAATAGAATCCGTAGACGGCGTCTCCTCCGTTTGCTCTACGGTAGCTTCTGGGGTTGCTGCTGGAGATAACTCTTCACTATCCTGAAGCTGCACCTCTATCTTAGGCTCGGGGGGTATATCAATTATTAAATTTACTCTCCTGTTTTGCCCAAGGGCTTCATTTGTCTCCCCTTTGCCGTATTTTTCAGTCCCACCCTTTCCTACTACTCTGATTTTATCAGGATCTATTCCAAGATCGATTAAATAATCCTTTACTATTTGAGCTCTTTTTTTAGATAGGTCTATATTGTAGTTAGTATCCCCTATTATATCTGAGTATCCTTCGAGAGTTATGGTGTATTCAGGAGTATTTTTTAATACATCCGTCTTTCTATTTATAATCTGTGCACTTTGTTGACTTATGCTATTAACATTTGAATCAAAGAATATCGCTTCCACATCTTGTGACTGCGCCCATGAAGAATCAGAAACGTTAAATAATAAGGAAAAGCTTAATAAGCAGAAAGCACTGTAAGCTAATAAGGAGAACGAGAAAAAACATATGAATCGATCGATCAATTTCAACAACTTATGCATCCCTACCCTCTTTAATTTTATATTAGGCGAATCAGCCAACCGCGCCGATCTATATCATTGTCTCTTCATAAAATTTTTCATGCCGACAAACACCTAAAGGAGATATATAACTTTAAATATGGGCCAAATGTTAATTCAATCATCTACATAATGCGCATTTAGATCACTATTAATGCTATACTAGCTAGATTACACATTAATACGGTTTTTGTTAATACAATCATATGTCTAGAGCTAAACAACAGACAGAATATCAGTTTAAGATTAATGTTTATAATTCCATATCTTCATTAGATAAAAACCTGTACAACGATATTGTAGACTCTGAAAACCCATTTTTGGAATATGAGTTCTTAGAGGCATTAGAAAAGTCAGACTGCGTAGGCCCGCACACTACTTGGAATCCCCGTTATATTATCCTTAGTGATAACGATAAGATTATTGGAGCAATTACTTCCTATATTAAACTGGACTCCTACGGTGAATATATATTCGATTGGGAATGGGCTAGGGCATTTGAGAGCTCAGGGCTCAGATATTATCCAAAATTAGTTGTGGCAATTCCTTTTACTCCCACCACCGGATCTCGTATTCTTGTTCATCCGGATTATCCATTCCAAGAGTGCGCTCAGGCTATGGTCAAGCGTTTAATCGATCTCTCCATTGAAGAGAATTGCTCTTCTATCCACTTTCTCTTTTTGACTGAAAATGAGAATATCTTTCTTGAAAAGCTAGGATTCCTAACAAGAAAAACGCATCAGTACCATTGGAGAAACCGGAATTATAATTGCTTTGACGATTTTCTCTGTGATATGCGCTCCGGCAGAAAAAAACAAATTAGAAAAGAAAGAAAATCACTTGCAGAACAAGGGCTTCATATACAAACAATCGAAAAAGATGAAATTAAAGAAGAGCATATGGACGCCATTTGGGAATTTTATGCAGATACTCATTCCAGGAAATGGGGTAACCCATACTTGAATCGTGAATTCTTTGATTTAATTTATCAGAACTTTAGGCAACGATTAGTTCTTGTTATGGCAAAGGATGGAAATAATTGGGTAGGCGGTACATTTAACGTTGTAAAAAATAACAGGCTTTACGGCAGGTACTGGGGAACACTGTTCAACTATAAGAATCTCCATTTTGAATGTTGTTTCTACGGATTAATAGATTATTCTATAAAGAATGGGATAGAGATCTTTGAAGCCGGTGCCCAAGGGGAGCATAAATTCTTAAGAGGCTTTGCAGCAGTACCGACTTTTAGTTCTCATTTAATTATGAACGAGGGAGCAAATAAGGCGATCAGTGATTATTTAGTTCGAGAAAGAGAATATACAGATCATATTATTAAACAATATAACAGGCAATCGCCTTTAAAATATTTATATGGCAAGTAGAAGACAATGGAAGAGAAAATAATTAAACCAGGCGATCTTGAAGGCGACCTCCTAACCCAGAAGAAGGTAAATCTAAAAAGACCCGACATGTATAGGGTCGTGCTACTTAACGATGATTATACGCCCAGGGATTTTGTGGTTTGGATACTGATACGGGTATTTTATAAAGTGGAGACAGAATCTACCAAAATTATGGTGGAAGCTCATACGTTGGGTAAAAGCACGGTAGGCGTTTATACTGATGATGTTGCAACAACTAAGATTGCACAAGTGGATAAGATAGCCAAGCAATATGAGCACCCTTTAACTTGTATTTTAGAAGTAGAAAGCGGTGGTGAGGAAGAATGACATTATCAAAAGAGCTTGAAGAGACACTTAAAAGATCATATGAGCAAACTAAGGTAAGACGCCATGAATTTATTACCTTAGAGCACATACTATTCGAATTAACTTATGATCCCGACGCATCGGACACCTTGATTGGATGCGGAGTGGATCTGGATAGGCTAAGGGATTCTATAGATAACTTTATGAACGAAAATATGCCGCCTATTGAATCTGAATATTTACAGAATCCACAGTACTCGGCAGGAAGCCAATTCGTGCTAAGACTTGCCGCTATGCATGCAGAATCAGCTGACAATCCAGAGGTCAACGGTAGCAATATTCTAATATCAATGTTCAGAATAGAGGAATCCCATGCCGTTTATCTACTAAATGAGCAAGGCGTCAACCGCTACGACCTAGTCCGCTATGTTTCACATGGAGATATCCAGAACTTAGGTCAGGACAAATCAACAAGCATTGCAAAAACAGACATTGAAACCACAAAGGAGAAAAAAGACCCTCTTTCTGAATACTGTACTAACTTAGTTCAAAAAGCGAGTGAGGGAAAATTAGATCCTTTAATTGGCAGAGAATCCGAGATTGACCGTACTATACATATATTGGCCAGAAGGCGTAAAAACAACCCTATATTCATAGGAGATGCAGGGGTTGGGAAAACAGCAATTGCAGAAGGACTTGCTTTAAGAATTGCCGAGAAGAAAGTCCCTACAGCGTTAGAAGAAACTCATATATATGCTTTGGATATGGGATCCCTCACAGCCGGCACCCGTTACAGAGGGGACTTCGAAGAAAGATTAAAAGCAATAATAGATTCAGTAAAAGGCGATCAGAAAAAAGTTCTGTTTATCGATGAAATACATACCGTAATAGGGGCGGGAGCCGTATCCGGAGGCACATTGGATGCGTCCAACATGTTAAAGCCAGCTCTTGCCAATGGAGAGATTCGCTGTATCGGAACTAGTACTTCTAAAGAGTATAGAAGCGTATTTGAAAAGGACCATGCGCTTGCGAGAAGATTCCAGAAAATAGATGTCTATGAACCTAGCCAGGACGAGTGCCTTAAAATTCTACAGGGGCTTAAGAAATATTATGAGGAATTTCACGGTGTGAGATATTCGACTCCGTCTTTAAAAGCAGCGGTGGACCTTTCCGCAAAATATATGAACGATCGCAGGCTGCCCGATAAAGCGATAGATCTCATCGATGAAGCAGGGGCCGATGTTAAATTAAGAAAATATGATTCAAAGACTAAACAAGTAACGGTAAAGGATATAGAAGGGCTAGTTTCTAAAATAGCCAAGATACCAACACGTACTGTAAAAGTTGACGATAGAAACAGGCTTATGACCCTGGCAAGTGATCTTAAAAAAGTTATCTTTGGACAGAATGAGGCCGTTGAAAAACTAGTTACAGCAATTCAAATGTCCCGATCAGGTCTTAGTGAACCCAATAAGCCTGTGGGTAATTTTATGTTTGCGGGCCCTACAGGTGTGGGGAAAACCGAGATGGCCAAGCAGTTAGCGGAAGCTCTGGGAATTGAGTTTATTCGCTTTGATATGAGCGAATATATGGAAAAACACACGGTATCACGTTTAATAGGCTCACCTCCCGGATACGTAGGATATGACGAGGGCGGTCAGCTAACTGAAGCAGTTCATCAAAATCCTCATGCGGTTTTACTCCTGGATGAGATTGAAAAAGCGCATGAGGATATATATAACGTGCTCTTACAAGTCATGGATCACGCTACCTTAACTGATTCTAGCGGAAGGAAGGTCGATTTCAGGCAGATAGTTCTAATCCTAACCACAAACACCGGGTCGAGGGAGAGCAGCCAGAGGAGTGTGGGGTTTGAGAAAGATGAATTCGAGGATAAGAGCGCACAAGCCATTGAGCGCTACTTTAGCCCTGAGTTCAGAAACCGTCTTAGTGCTACACTTCACTTCAACTCACTAAGTAAAGAAGTGGTCGAAAAAATCGTAGATAAAATGATAACTCAGCTGGCTGAGAGACTAAAGGCTAAAAAAGTTGCAATAGAACTTACTCCTAAGGCGCGTACATACATAGCTGAGAAAGGCTACGATAAACAACTTGGAGCAAGACCTATCCAAAGATTTATAGACGAAGAAATCACTCAAAAACTCTCACAGGAAATTCTGTTCGGGAAATTAGCAAGCGGTGGCAACGCTAAAATTCTTATTAAATCCGGGGAATTAACTTTTGAGTTTATTGACAACTAATGCTCAGAATATGGTATCCACTATGTTAAAAATATACCAGTACTTAATAGATCAAAGGTTATTTTTCGTATTATTATTAATACTAGTGGCACAATTTCCACTTAATCCAATATCTTTCCTCCATACTTCAGAGATAGCTCATGCCAGAAGCAAGTCCAGCGGTAATGAGGCTAAGAGGGAAATCCAGACAGGATTGGACTTAAAAGGAAGAACTAAAACTGAGGTACTTAAACTTATCGGCCCGCCCTGGACAAAGGATATGACTCCCGTAAAAGCCAGGTATAATGAAAAGTGGACCTATAGCTGTGAGGATAAAAGGGGAGCGACTTATAACTGCGTTTTTATATATTTTGTGACTGATCGTGTAAAGAATGTAGAATTATTTTAATAATGAAGAGTAAATTTCAAAAACTGGGATCTGAATAAAGTCAAAAGTAGGCGATAAAATGAAAAAATGTCCAAAATGCGGCGCTGATTTAAAACTTAAGGTAATCGGTTCAATCGAAGTAGACGAATGTGAATCGTGTAAAGGTATCTGGCTCGACAAAGGGGAGCTAAGAGAGGCTAAAGACCTCGCTGACCCCAACCTTAACTGGCTGGATTTTGAAATTTGGAAACACCCTGAGAAATTCAATGTGAAGGATGGCGGAGTCAATTGTCCTACCTGCAATATTCCCACGGTCGGACTTGAGTATGGACACACTGGGATCAATATTGATTATTGTAAAAACTGCCACGGGGTATGGCTTGATAAAGACGAGCTGCCAAACATTATCGAAGCGCTTGAGCACGAGATATATGAAAAGACTTTTTCAGAATATGTACACGAGAGTATAGAGGAAGCAAAAGAAGTAATT
>DAOVUC010000192.1 GCA_030632765.1 Candidatus Dadabacteria bacterium | reverse complement strand
TACATATATTTCTATATATAGATCGCCTTCAGGACCGCCATAAAAGCCGATTTCTCCTTCGCCTCTTATTCTTAACCTTGATTCATCAGTTATGCCAGCCGGAATTTTTACTTTAACGTTGTGCTCTGTGCGAATAAGCTTCTCGCCTCTACAATGTGAGCAATGTTTGGTAATCCTTTTTCCTGTTCCACCGCAGGCCGGACAGACTCTTTTTATTGCCAGGAAACCCTGTGAATATCTCAGCTCCCCACGACCTCCACAGTCTGAGCAGGTTACCTCGCCTCCGGGCGCTGCTCCGCTTCCCTCGCAATCGGGGCACGGAGTGTGTTTTGGTATCTTTAATTCTTTTTCAGTTCCTTCAATTGCTTCTTCGAAAGTAATATCAAGACTATATTTTAGGTCCCTACCCCTCTGTGCGCGCGCTCTGTTTCCCGCATTAAAAACTTCTTCAAACAGGTTGCCGAATATATCATTGAACCCTGCTGTTTCAAAATCCTGATCAGAGAACATTCCTTCTGAAGAAATATGCCCAAAACTGTCATAACGTGCCCTTTTGTCAGGGTCACTTAATATTTGGTAAGCTTCATTTATCTCTTTAAACCTTTCTTCAGATTTAGTGCTTCCGGGGTTTCTGTCAGGATGGTACTCAAAAGCAAGTCTTTTAAATGATCTCTTGACCTCATCATTGCTCGCGTTCCTCTCAATTTCAAGAACTTCATAGTAGTCTATAGATGTCATTTTAAATACCTTGATTTACTGTAAATAACTTATGATCCCTTGTCTGATTTGTTAAAAATTGTCTGATTTGTTAAAATTTGAATTATTTATTTATCCTCAGGAGTTTCTTCTACGTCTTTGGATACAATTACTAATGCCGGTCTTAATAAACGGTCTTTTAGGGTATATCCCGGCAACATTTCAGAAAGTACCAGGCCGGGGGCGATCTCGGATGATTCCGCATGCTCAATTGCCTGATGCACCGTGGGGTCAAAATCACTACCCTTGGAGGCGTCTATAACCTGCACCCCAAATTTCTCTAAACTGCTTAAGAGCTGCTTTTGGACTAATTTTACGCCGTCTCTCAAGGCCTTCGAATCTTCTTGCTCTTCCGAGTGCTCTAGAGCTCTATGCAAATTGTCCAGAACATTTAATAGCTCTTTTATGAGTTCTTCATTACCGTAAGCTATGCTATCCGCTCTATCTTTAGACATTCTCTTTTTATAATTCTCAAAATCAGCGGCAAGTCTCAAATATTTTTTGTTAAGTTCCTCAAGCTCATTTTCCTCTTCATCTTTTGAGAATCCTTCAATCTCTTCTTCAGAATCTTCCGCTTCTTCGGGGGTCTGGTTCACATTTATTCCTATTTCGCTCTCGTCTTTATTCTCTTCCTTGTCTTCGGTATTCATTTTTACCTCCTTACTTTTTCATTACAGCAAAATGTATTATTTTAAGATTTTATTGCTATTGTTTTCGCAAGCTTCATGTCGGCAGCAGATATATATAGGAATGCTCCCCTCAAAATATAATAATTAAGCGCTGATTGTCAACGAAGTAATTTAATAAAATTTCTCAGAAAATATAGAAAAATAAGGTTCTAGTTGATTAAATTCCAGGCAATTCCCTCTAGTACCCCTCCATAGCTCACGATTACCTGGGTTGATGAGAATTGTTCTAAAGTTTCAAGGAGTATGAGTGTACCAGGAATTATTATATCTTCCCTCCCCTTCTCTAATCCGATCACGTTTGCCCTGTCTTGTTTGGGGATTTTAATTAATTTCTCTAAAATAGAGGTGATCGCGCTTTTAGTGAGTATGAAATTGTTAACAAGCTCCGGTTTATACTCGCTTAGGCCTAACTCAATTGCTGCAAGTGTAGTAGGCGTGCCCGCGGTTGCAACAAGAATTGGCTTTTGTTGAGGATCAATCTCAAAATCTTTTAGTTCTCTTTTTAAAGTTTTCTTAATACTCAGTGAAAGTTTAGCTAATTCCCCATCGCTTTCCCTATCGTTTCTTAGAAACTCCTCGGTAAGATGTACAACCCCTAAATTTATACTAACCAGTTTTATAATATTGCTGTTTTGAGCATAAACGTACTCTGTGCTGCCACCTCCTATATCAAATATCACACAATTCTCTCCCTCAAATGACACTGAATTCAGAGTTCCTTTTACGGTAAGCTCAGCTTCTTGTGCTCCAGAGATAATTTCAACAATAATGCCGGTTTCATTTTTTACCTTATTAACAAATTCTAGACTATTTCTTGATTCCCTTACTACGCTTGTCGCCACTGCTCTTACTTTATTAACATTGTGCTCTCTAATTATCCTTGAAAAGCCCTTGAGCGCTGTAAGCGATCTTTCAACCGCTTTTGGGTTTAAGAGAGTTTTATCTTTTGAGTAGCCCTCTCCGAGGCGGGTTATTGCTCGGTCAATATAAAGCTTCTTTAAAGAACCCGCGCTTGTCTGTTCACTAATCAAAAGTCTTATAGTATTTGTACCTATATCAATTGAAGCGATTCGCAAAGTGTGTCTATGTCCTTATTTCTATTAATATGGGGAGGTTAGGAGACTAAGTTAAAGTTAACTGTTTGCATTCGTAAAATACTAAAGATATGCCTTATATGAATAGGAATAAAAGTATTAGGCATATCAACGTCAGATAGCCTATATTTCTTTAGTTCATAAAAACTTTCTTATGCAAATAAAACTATTCTTCAGCTTCCTTCCCTTTAGAGGATTCTTTTATTATTTTTTCTGCCTGATGAGCGGGAACCTCTTCGTAATGTGAGAAGTCCATAGTAAATGTTCCTCTTCCGCTGGTAATTGACCTTATTTCAGGAGCATAAGTGAGGATCTCGGACATCGGGATCAAGGCGTTAATCAGATGCGTGCCCGCCAATGAATCGACTCCAGCTACTTTTCCCCTTCTTGCGTTTACATCTCCTATTACATCTCCCATGCAGTCCTCTGGTATAGTGATTTCCATCTTCATTACCGGCTCAAGAAGTAGAGGTTTTGCATCTTTCATGCCTTTTTTAAAACCCATAGACCCTGCAATTTGAAAAGCCATATCTGAAGAGTCTACCGAGTGGTACTTACCGTCAAACAAGGTAACTCTTACATCTACGACGGGGTAGCCAGCCAGAATACCGCTCTTCATAGCATCAATAACACCTTTTTCCACTGAAGGAATGAAGTTTCTTGGTATTGCGCCGCCTACAATTTTATTTACAAACTCAAAATTTCGTCCTCTCGGCAATGGTTCAATATTAAGCGACACTACGCCGTACTGTCCCTTACCACCTGTCTGTTTGACGTATTTCGCTTCAGTTGTACATTTTCCTCGAACGGTTTCTTTATAAGGAACTCTGGGTGTATGAAGCTCAACGTTAACAGCATAAACTTCTTTTAATTTGTTTACAATAACTTCCACGTGTGACTGGCCTGTTCCTGATAAAAGGAATTCATTCGTTTCATCGTCCATACGATACTGAATTGTTGGATCTTCTTCCTGTATTCTTGCCAGGGACGGGTTTAATTTGTCTTCATCATTACGGGACTTAGGCTCTATGGCAAACGATAAAACCGCTGCGGGAAGCTCCGCTGGAGGAATGACTACTTGATTTGCTTCATCACATAAGGTGTCTCCAGTATGGGCTTCCTTAAGCTTGTTGACCGCAACTATATCCCCACACTCCGCAATATCAACGGGGTATTCTTTTTTGCCAATTAATCTATGGAGATGACCTAACTTTTCTTTAGTTCCTTTGGAAGAGTTGTAAACGGTTGAATCTGACTTTATGGAACCAGACAATACTCTGAATATGCTTATTTTGCCCGTATAGGGGTCTGAAATAGTTTTAAAAATATAGGCCGCAGGCTGACCATCTTCTTTAGGCTCTATTAGGCTATCATCCCCGTTGGGATTTTTAACACTGATTGGCTTTCTTTCAATCGGAGAAGGGAGATATCTGCAAATTCCGCTAACTAGAGCTTTAATACCAATTAGATTTGTAGCAGAGCCTGCAAATACAGGATAAATTTTGGCATCTAGAAAACCTTGATGAAGCATTTTAATCATAACGTCTTCAGCTATCTCTTCACCGTCTAAGTATTTTACAAGTAATTCATCATCAAGCTCGGCAACTGCCTCTACAATATTCTCTCTGGCTGCCTTAGCCTTATCCATCATGTCTTCAGGAATAGGGAGTTGCTGTACGTTCCCATCTCCGTCATACTTGTAGGCTTTCATATCAATAAGAACTATCACTGGCTTAAAGTTCCCTTCTTCTCCAATAGGAAGAGTGAATGGAAGTGCTTTAATTTCGAGTACCTTTGATAT
>DAOVUC010000204.1 GCA_030632765.1 Candidatus Dadabacteria bacterium | reverse complement strand
TGTCGGACGGTAATTCTCTTTTTCTCCATATATATCCTGAACTTTAACGAACAGGTCTTTATAGGTGCCAGCTCTGTTGGCTCCCACGGCGCGAACCATCAATGTAAGCATTTCTCCCCTGGTTGCCCGTACCGGGTTCCAGCGGCATTCCAATCCGCTGAAATCAGCGGTGGGAGAATAAGGCTCAACCCGGTTCCGAATATCGTACTGATCTTCTTTTTCAGGGTCTTTAATCAGATCTTCAGCATAGGCAAGTCCGCCACCGTCAAACATAGCAATCATGATTTTTTGCGACAGCTTGTACTTGGCTATATTTGTCTTGTGGCCGGCCAATCGTACTTCTGTGACGGGGACAATTCCGGCCCTTAAGGTCAGACCGAAACAGTCGGCCGCCATTTCTCTTGTTCCCTGTATTGCGGATGCAACCGGCTTGACGGCGGTAGGCGGCACAACGAAGCTGGCTCCGTCTCCACCGAACACAAAGGGAACCTCTATATGCTTGGTGGCGTTTAAGACAGAAATAATAGTCGATGCACCAACCATATTGACTTCCTTATATTTGTTGTTCTGAATAGCAGTCGTAGATCCCTTTATGTCCGAGATAATGATAAACCAGTCTTCTGGAGCCGGATGATAACGGGAAGGGTTGAAGGCTTCTTTGAAATCGTCAAAAGGTTCGATGTTTAGAAAAAAGTCTATTGTATCAAGATCGGGGATGGATCTATACCTTTAACCGGGAGTTTTTCATACCTTCAATATACTATATGCCCATCGGGCTCAGCACAAGCTAGCTAGAATCTTTAATTGAGCGTGTAACAAACTACTGGTTACTAATACTATTATGAAGATATATATAATTATTTACTTCTTGCGTTTATAAGTTTTCCGAGCAGCGGAAAAGAAGCGCTCATAACCTGCCTAATCCTCGATAGACAAGAAAAACATTTCCATTTCATTGACGGTGCTCCCGGCGGATATGCATTAGCCGCGAAGAATATGAAGGAGCAAGAAAAATTGCAGAAACCGAATCCGCAAAGCGCTTAGGTTGAAGGATGAAACCACAACGAACATTATGCCTAAAGAGTTCGGGAGGTTAACGGTGATTCTTCCGTCGGGGAATTCGCAACCGAAGTTCATCATTGCGTCCCTTAAGCGCACATTAATTTCTTTGACCGGCCCTTCGGATTTTTGTTTAAACAAACTCAAGATAATTCATCTAGAGTCAGTCTTGCTTTTTTTAAATCACTTGTGTCAAGTCCTTCACTAAACCGATCATAAACATTAGAGAGCACGTTGTTGCCTTCCTCTGCTTTACCAAGGTCTTTGAGAAACCGCGCAAGGCTTGTTGACGTGCGAAGTTGAAGAGATATTGCTCCCTGCTTGTTAGCCATATCCAGGGAACTGTGAAAACCTGTCTCGATTTCTTCCACATTTTTTTTTTGTATTCGGCCCGTAGTAGTATTTGCTCTTGCCTGAAGCAATAGTAATTCACAGCGGAGTCTTAATAATTCAGGTTCATAGTTATATTCATTTTTCGATTCGGCAATATCTCTAAGTTCTTCCAGCAACTTAAGACCCACTTCAGGCATATTCGCTAAAATATACAATTCTACGAGCATACTCATATAACCGGGGTCCTTATATCCCAACTTTTCCATAGATTCGGAAATTAAAGAGATCCCTTTATCGATTTCTCCGGTTTGTCCTAATATCCATCCTTTAAAGATCGATGCCCATAACACAGGTGCCGGCAGTCCATTTTCGTTTGCATGTTGTATGATTAAATCAGCCTGCTTTTGAGTTCCCTCAATATCCCCTCTCTGTTTATGAATAAATGCTGTTGCCAAACGTGCCGTAATCAAACTGAAGTTGTGTGATTGCGCCAATTTTATTCCTTCATATCCCCACTTAATTGCTCTATCGGGATATCCCATTGTCCAGCTGCTTAAACACAAAGCCCTATAACAACACATTCCCGGGTCATGCCCCCCGTAGTGAAAACAGTGGTTTTCATGCATTGAGGCATTGTATAGCTTCCTTCCCGCCTCCAAATGCTTATATGACTCTTTATAATCGGGCAGTAAGGTCAATGTAGTCCACAGCGCGTGGTGCGCCTGTAGCAGGAGTTCCTCGTCACCCTCGTCTTGGGCTATTTGAAGTAATCTCTTCCCGAGCTCAATCTGTTTATCGGTATCTGAAGAGAAATGATAACAAAGCCAGGTGCCCCACAGAAGCGGGAATACATCGGGTTTGTCTCCGATTTCCTCACACAGAATTAATGCCCTGTCATAAATCTCTTTGGTTTGTTCGGAACCATATCCGGTGGTGGCAAAAGAAGCCGTGCCCAGATTCTTCAGTAACCTGAGCTCCTGCTCTAAGCTCTTTTCAGAATAAGGCAAGGAGTCGTACCAATCGATGGCATTCTTTAAGAATTGGTACGATTCTTTAAAAGCACCGCCTCTGAGTGCGGTCTCACCGGATAGCTCAAGATATTCAATAGTTTTCATTACAGCCTCTTTATGGTCTCTATCTTCCCCGGCCGCAACAGACCAGTGGTGGGCTAAGATAGGGTAATATGTGCTTAAGTCATTTACGTATTTTGATTCATAAACCTGGGCGACTCTCTCATGATATTGCCTACGCTTACTCTTGAGCAATGACTCGTATGCAGCATCACGAATAAGCGCGTGTTTAAATACGTAGGTCATGTCCGGAGGGGAGCCGTGCTGATATAGTATCTCTACATCAATTAACTGAAACAGAGATTCATTTAGCTTATTATCGTCAACTGATGATATTTCAGATAACAAATCGTAGGGAAACTCACGGCCGAGAGTTGCCGCCAGTTGTACGATTTCTCTCACCGGCGCCAATCGGTCCAGCCTCGCCATCAGAGAGTCTTGTAGGGTTGAAGGTATGGCCAATGATGGAATTGATCCTGTCAGTTCATAATTTCCATTTTGCTCCTTTATAAAATCTGATACCAATACCATTTTAGTTAATTCTTCTACAAATAGCGGGACACCATCCGTCTTGGCAACTAATAGCTGAATCAGTTCCGGAGGAAGGGTCTTTCCTCCCGCGACACTTTGAGTCATAGTTTCTATATCCTTTTTTGATAATCGACTTAAACTTATCTCTTTTACATTCGGAGACATGTCCCAAGGATGAGTAAAATCGGGACGAAACGTCAGAAGAGTTAAGACTCGTGATTTATCAATATCTTTAACAAAGAGACTCAAAAACTCTAGCGTTGAAGGATCTACCCAATGCAGGTCTTCCAAAATGAATAAGACAGGAGACTTTCCAATTTCATTTTTAAACCAGTCAATTAAGGCCTCCTGCGTCTTTTGCTTTTGAATCTGAGGAGAGAGGTTGAGAGGCTGGAAATTTCCGTTAACAGGGATTGAAAGTAAAGAGGCAAAAAGTGGGATCATTTCCTGAAGACTCCCGCTCAAGCGGGAGTCTGAGAGGGTCCTCTCGAGCTTTTTAAATTTGTCTTCGGGTGAATCTTCCTTACTTATCTGGAGATATCGCTCAAGGTAATCAATAACAGGATATAGAAAGCTATTCTGAAAATAAGGCAAACATCTGGCATTAATAATCTTATGTTGCTCGTCAACCAGGTGGTTTTTCAAGACTTCAACAAGACGTGATTTACCAATACCCGCCTCTCCGCTTAATAGCACCAATTGTCCACTACTCTCTTTGGCCTTTTCCCATGTATCAAAGAGAAGTTCAACTTCTTTTTCCCTCCCCACAAGAGAGGACAACCCTTTATTAGAAGCTACTTCTAGGCGGCTCCTTAAACCACTTTCACTTAGCACCTTGTAAACTTCCATCGGCCGGGATATACCTTTTAGGGTGTGCTCCCCTATAGATTCACAGTCAAAATAACCCCCAATGAGCTGATAACTGGCCCGGCTAACAACTACCGTATTGGTATCGGCAAGTCCTTCT
>DAOVUC010000141.1 GCA_030632765.1 Candidatus Dadabacteria bacterium | reverse complement strand
ATGGTAATGCCTGGGGATAACGTAAATATGGACGTGGAACTGATAGCGCCTGTTGCAATGGAAGAGCAAGTGCGTTTTGCGATAAGAGAGGGCGGAAGAACAGTAGGTGCTGGTGTTGTTACTAAAATTACGGAGTAAATATAATTATGGGTGATAATACTTTAATTTTGGCTCTTGCATGCGGAGATTGTAAAAGAAGAAATTATTCTACAACAAAGAATAAGCAGACACATAAAGAGAAACTAGAGCTTAAAAAATATTGCAGGTGGTGTAAGACTCACACTATTCATAAAGAAACGAAATAACATAGAGATTAGGAATAGTAATTAGGGCAGTAGCTCAATTAGGCAGAGCACTGGTCTCCAAAACCAGGGGCTGGGGGTTCGATTCCCTCCTGCCCTGCAAGTAGGATATAAAATGGATAAAATAAGAGAACTAAGCTCAGAAACTGCTCAATTTGCCAAAGATATAGAAAACGAAGCAAAACGTATTACTTGGCCTTCCAGACAAGAAGCGATAAAGTCGACTTTGGCCGTGATTATTATTTCCGGTCTGTTTGCTGCTTTCTTAGCAGCTGTAGACTTTGTTTTTTCGATGGCAATAAGATACGTATTGGGCTAACAACTGTTACGGGGAAAATGGGATTTTAATTAATACTAGGTGGTATGTCGTACATACAAATACAGGCTTTGAAGATCGCGTAAAGACCTATATCGAAGATAGAATGGTCGTAGAAGGTTTTGAGGATCAGGTCAGTGAGGTGCTTGTGCCAACTGAGACCATCGTTGAGCCCATGAAAGACGGGAAAAAGAAGACTTCGGTTAGAAAGTTTTTTCCCGGTTACATATTGGTAAGTATGGAGCTTAATGATAGAAGTTGGCATTTCATAAGAAATATTCCTAAAGTGATAGGTTTTGTGGGCGGCAAGGTTAAGGATGGTACAATAGATCCTAATTCTGTTCCTGATGTAGGCGAGGAAGAAGTTCAAAAAATAAAGAGACAGGTTGAAGAGGGTACACTAAAGCCCAAACCGAAGATTTCATTTGAAAATGGTGAGACGGTGAAGGTGATAGAGGGCCCGTTTGCTAACTTCTCGGGAGTAATTGACGAAGTTAATCATGATAAAGCGAAGGTGAAGGTTCTTGTGACTATTTTTGGTAGAACCACTCCCATAGAATTAGATTTTAACCAAGTGGAGAAAATTTAATATGAAAAAAATAGACGGATATATAAAACTCTTAGTAGATGCTGGAAAGGCAACACCTTCCCCCCCTGTTGGTCCAGCACTTGGTCAACGCGGTGTAAATATAATGGAATTTTGTAAAGCATTTAATGCTCAAACGGCTAAATTAGAGGGACTTCTTCCTGTTACCGTTACTGTGTATGCAGATAGATCGTTTTCCTTTGAGGTTAGAACTCCACCGGTCTCCTATTTGCTAAAGAAAGCTGCTAAAATTGACAAGGGTTCTGGTGAAGCTCTAAAGGTTAAAGTGGGGAAAGTGACTAAAGCCCAGGTGCAAGAGATAGCTAAAACTAAGCTGCCTGATCTAAATACTAATGATATACAAGCAGCATCTAACATTGTTGCCGGCACTGCACGTAGTATGGGGATTGAGGTTGTTTAATTGTTGTTTGTAATTTGAGTGGAAGTTATTAGATTTTAAGGAGAAATGTAATGGCAAAACAAGGGAAAAAATATACTGAGGTCAGTGCCGCGGTCGATGCCGAGAAAAACTACACTGTGGCAGAAGCTATTAAGCTTATTGAGGAAACTAAAACTGCAAAATTTGATGAAACCGTAGAGGTCTCAGTAAAACTTGGCATTGATCCCCGCCAGGCTAATCAGCAGATAAGAACTGGTCTGATTCTCCCCCATGGTATAGGTAAAGATATAAGAGTATTAGTTTTTGCTAAAGGGGAGAAGGAAAAAGAAGCACAGGAAGCAGGCGCTGATTTTGTAGGTCTTGAGGATATGATTGATAAGATATCAAAAGATAACTGGCTTGAATTCGATGTTTCAATAGCGACTCCCGATGTGATGAGCACTGTTGCTAAATTAGGAAAGGTACTAGGTCCAAGAGGGTTAATGCCTACTCCAAAGGTCGGCACCGTAACTTTTGATATAGAACAAGCGGTAAAAGAAGCGAAAGCGGGAAGAATAGAAGTCAAAAATGACAAAGGCGGGGTTGTTCATGCGCCTCTTGGCAAGGTTTCTTTTGGTACGGATAAGTTAAAAGATAATTTCCTTGTTTTTATGGAATCCCTTACAAAAATGAAGCCCACATCTTCAAAGGGCACGTTTATTAAAAAAATTACTCTCGCAAACACAATGGGGCCTGGAATTAAAGTGGATTTTGTAAATGTACGTGAAGTGCTGAAAGGATTTCAAATTGCGGCATAATAACATAGTTTTTAGGGTATTAATTCATACATGTATCTAAGGAGTGAATAATGTTAACTAAAGCGGCAAAAAACGAAGTTGTTGAACATTATAGTGGTGTATTTAAAGCTAATCCTTCAGTTGTTTTTGTTGAATATAAAGGGCTTACGGTAAAAGAGATTCAGGAGCTTAGATCTAACTTGAAGGGTGCTGATTCAGAGTTGAAAGTTGTTAAAAATACACTCCTAAAAATAGCGGCTAAGGATACAAAGATTGAACAAATAACTGATTTGCTGAGCGGTCCGACTGCTATCGCAGTTTGCGAAAATGACCCGGCGGCTGTTGCAAAGGTTTTTGTCAAATCTGTAAAAGATCATCCCTTACTTAAGATTAAAGGGGGAGTTGTTGAGGGTAATGTTGTTGGGGCTGATGAGATTACAGCACTGTCGAAATTGCCATCGCGCCCGGAAATGTTATCTCAACTATTGGGTATTCTCTCAAGTCCGGTAGCAAATTTCTTGGGTACTCTGACACAGATGCAAACCAGGTTGTTGTATGCTTTAGAAGCGGTTAAGGATACCAAATCAGAGACTTCGGAAACTAAAGAAGAAAGTAAAGCAGAGAGCCAAGAAGAGACGAAAACAGAAGCTAAAGACGAGAGTAATGTAGAGGCTAAAGAGGAAGCTAAGGCCCAGGACGAAGAGGAAAGTAAAGCGGAGATCCAAGTTGAGAGTAAGGTAGAGGCTAAAGAAGAAACTAAGGCACAGGGCGAAGAGGAGAGTCAGGCGGAAGGCCAAGATGAGGTTAAAGAGGAAAGTGAAGTAGAAGCTAAAGAGGGGAATGAGGAAGAAACTAAAGATGAAAGTTAAGCAGTTAATTTGCAAGTTTTACGAGAATGAAAAAAACATATTTTCTAATACTTTTAAGGAGGTTTAGGTATAATGCCTGAAATCACTAGAACTGATGTTCTTTCTTACCTTGAACAAGCGACTATGCTTGAAATTTCGGACTTGATTAAGGAAATCGAAGACAAATTTGATGTAAAAGCGGCAGCTCCTGTTGCAGTTGCCGCCGCTGCTATGCCCGGAGGGGATGGTCAGGCGGAATCAGCTGAAAAGACGGAATTTGATGTAGTCTTAAAAGCCATTGGCGACAACAAGATCCAAGTTATTAAAGCAGTTAGAGAGGTTACATCTCTAGGTCTTAAAGAAGCCAAAGAGCTTGTTGAAAGTGCCCCTAAAGCTGTAAAAGAAGGCGTTGATAAGGAAGAAGCCGAGAGCCTTAAGAAAAGACTCGAGGAATCTGGTGCGGAAATAGAAATCAGTTAAGTGTTTCTTTTGGACGGGCGGTTATCTGTAGACTTTTAAGTTACTTAAAATGAGTTGCTAATATATATAACCGTTTCTTTCATTTGTGTGCTTTCCTCTTGATATCCTTTTTCTTCGAAGTTTGTATATCAAGTTTGTATAGACATGCTTTTGTATGGCCAGTCTGGTTTATATAGATGGCCTATAGAGAGCAGGATGCTAAATTGAAGATTAAAAGCCGTGCTTTTATTATATAGAATTTGGTTGTGAAGTTGGTCGAGTGAGTTTTATAACTTAATTAGGGGGGTAAGCCAAATTGAGCTTTGATGGTTTAGAATTTTATAAATTTAGAAAGAGTTTTTCGAAAATACCACCTGTTCTTGAAATACCTCACCTGCTTGAAGTGCAAATTGAGTCCTACAGGGACTTTTTGCAAGCTAATACAGAACCTGAAGGTAGGGAAGAGTTTGGTCTACATAACGCTTTTAAAACTGTATTCCCAATAGAGGACTATAATGAAAAAGCTTCGCTTGAATATATTGGCTACCGTTTGGATAGACCAAAGTATGAGGCGGTAGAATGTAGGTTAAAAGGGTATACCTATGTAGCGCCACTATACGTTACATTCAGGCTAGTGATCTGGGATACGGAATCAGGTGATGAGCGTACTATCAGAGATGTGAAAGAACAGGAGGTCTATTTCGGTGAAATACCGCTAATGACGCCTAACGGTTCTTTTATCGTTAATGGTACGGAGAGGGTTATCGTTAACCAGCTTCACCGTTCCCCCGGAGTCTTTTTTGATCAGGTAAAGAATAAAGATAACAGTGCGGGAAGATCTACTTTCTCGGCAAGAATAGTTCCTCATGATGGTAGGTGGATAGATTACGAGTTTGATTCTAAAGACCTTCTCTATGTAAGGATAGATAGGAAGAAAAAATTTCTTGTAACTGTGCTTTTAAAAGCCCTTGGTTATGACAATAAGGCAATAATGAATCATTTTTACCCTGTTGAGTCTATTCATATAGATTCTAACGGTATGAGCAAAGATGTTAATTACGAGGTGCTGCCCTACCAACGCTCTACAGCTGATATATTGGATCCGAAAAGTGGAGATGTGTTAATTAAGAAGGGACGCAGGTTAGTACGAAACCATATTGAAAAGCTAAAAGACGCAAAAGTGAAAACGATTTCAATTGACCCAATCGAGTTGATTGATAGGTTTGCCGCAGAAGATATTGTAGATAAAAAAACCGGCGAAGTAGTCATAAATTTTAATGAGTTAATAACTGAAGAAAAACTAGATGAAATAAAACAAGCTAATGTAAAAAAATTAAAAGTATTTTATATAGACAACGTTTCTGTTGTTGCCTCTCTTAGAAGTACGGTGCTTGCTGATAAAGTAAACACCAGAGAAGAAGCAATTACCGAAATTTATAAAAAGTTTCGCCCTACTGATCCCCCAACATTAGGTGTTGCGGAAACTTTTTTTGAAAATATGTTTATTAATCCTGATACATACAGGCTCTCTCAAGTGGGACGGCTTAAGATAAATTATAAGCTTAATCATGGGATT
>DAOVUC010000241.1 GCA_030632765.1 Candidatus Dadabacteria bacterium | reverse complement strand
CTTATATCTCAAAGTTTCTGAGAACTAGTCAGAGAGCGGACACTGTCCGCTTTGCCTGAGTCCGGGATATCTGTGAGTTCCCGAGGGTAGGGCTCAAAGAATGTCTGGCGCGCCAAATACTCTACATCATATTTTATTATCCAGGATTCAATCACACTTAAGACGGCACTCAGGGGAATTTTAGCACTTCTATAGCTCTCAAGTAGATCCAGGAAATACGCCTTTTCTTTTGAGGTGAGCTTCTTTGAAAAATAGCCAATCCCATACATGAGTGTGTTTATATGTGACGACCTTCTGGGAATACTTGAAAGCGCATGGTGGAGGTGCTGCTCGTATTCTGAAATGACATCTTCAATCGGGAGTTTGTTCTCATTAGCGGCTATTCTTCCAAGCGCCTTCATTTCCCTCTGGTTGTAAGACATGAATATAAAATTGTTATCAGATTGAAAATCTGCAAGGGACCTTGCAGTATTCTTCTTTTTTACATTTCTGAACCGTGCAAGTGTGAACAGCTTTGTAAGGAAATGCTTTCTTATATTGTCGTTTCTGAGCCGTCCCTCGTCCTCTATCGCTACACCCGGGTATTTCTCCAGCACCTTCTCAGCAAATAGTCCGGGGCCTTTACCTATGGGTACAAGGTTGTGCGCATCACGGAATACCTTGGCGTCCTTAATGCCGCATGAAGGAGAGCGGCTCTTTAATATAAAGCCGTCTACCAAGTCTAGAGAGTTTAAAAAACTCTCGGCGAATTTATACATCTGCTTTGAGAGCTCTTTGCCTGTAGCAGGTTGAAGGAGAAATTTTTCTCCATTTTTTTCAATTACTCTAATTATATCTCTAGGGATTCCAAGCCCTATCTCAACCTCCGGGCATATGGGGACAAATTTTACAAATGGCTCCAACTTTTGCACGAAATTATTGGGGATCATTGCTCCGTTATAACGGCAGGCATCAAACTCAAAGCATTTGCTTGTAACAACTACAGGTTTTGGAAATTTTCGCATGACGCACACTATTGCACTGTGGCAGTTGACTCTAGCCCGTCTGTGGTAATTGCCGCTCTTATCTCCTGCCGTTCATAACATAGACTACTTTGGTAGTACTTCATCACGTTCAATTTTGGATATGTAGTCGTCGTCTATCCTGCCCCCCGAGTACGCCTCGTGCGCCAGGTTCCTCATCTCGTAGTGGTTCACAATAGGTTCATGGTATGGGAGCTTGTATGTTAGGGGATTATGTATTTTCTCGGGCTCAATATCCTTAAGCTCCGGTATATAGGTCTTTATATATTTACATTCAGGATCAAATTGCTGGGACTGAAGTATCGGGTTAAAGATTCTAAGCGGCTTGGGGTCGGCCCCGCATGACGCGGACCATTGCCAGTTTCCAATGTCCACCGTTTCATCATAATCTATCAAGTGCTCTCTAAAGTGTCTTTCTCCCCATCTCCAGTCGGTGAGCAGATCTTTTGTAAGAAATGAAGCCACTATCATTCGGGTCTTTCCGTGTATCCAGCCTTCTTGTTTAAGCTGTATCATGGCGGCATCTACAATAGGATATCCGGTGCGGCCCTCTTTCCAGGCGTTATACCAGCTCACGTTATTTATCCACTTTATATTCCTTCTCTTCTCCTGAAACTCAACGTCTTTGGTTTCAGGGAAATAGTGCATGATATGATACCAAAACTCACGCCAGGCAAGCTCTGATACATATTGGTTAGGCTCAGGACAACCCCTTAACGCTGCGTTATATACTTTTCTTACCGAGACTGTGCCAAAGCGTAAATAGGGCGATAGCCTGGAAGTGCCGTCAACGGACGGGAAGTCTCTTCTCTCGTTGTATTCCTTAAAATTAAAACTCCATAATCTTTGATCAGGGTACTCAATCGGCCAATGTGTGTTCTCTGTATAGTTTATCTCCTGTATTAGGCTCTCAAGGGAGGTGGTTAAAATTTCAGGTGAATTAATTTTCTCAATCCCGGGTAGTTCTTGGTTTTTTTGTTTACTCTTCCATAGTCTGTAAAAATGTGTGAAGATCATGCGCTGGCTAATATTCTCTGGCGGTACGAGGAAAGTGTCATCGAATTTTTTAAAAGTAATCCCCCTTGATTTACAGTAATGCTCAATTTTTAGATCCCTGCTTATTCCAGAGAAGCCGTAGGCTCTATTGCAGTAGAGAGAGTCAGCGCTATATGTCCTGATAATTCTGGGTATTACGTCCTCCACTCTCCCTTTTTGTATAAACAAGTATGAGCCGAGTTGGCGGAGGTCTTTGTCCAGTTTTTTAAGGGCGTCAAAGAAAAACCCGAGCCGTTTGCTTAGCCTTGGATAGGTGTCCAGAATATCGTCATCAAGTATGTAGACAGGGAGAATCTCCCGTCCCTCACTGACGGCGTGAAACAGTCCCGTATTATCCTCGATCCTAAGATCTCTTTTGAACCAAAAGATCGTTCTTTCGTTTCTCATAGATTAATCGTTATACTTGCGCCAAGAAAGGGCGCGGAGTCAAAATCTTCTTTCTCGATCCTGTCTCCACTGCTGTCTTCAAGCTCAAGTGAGCCGTCAAAGAGCCAGCCTCCATAAGTATTGAGAGTTAAGTACTTATTTACGGTATATGAAATTCTTCCAGTCAGAGGTAGGGTTTGGAATTCTCCAATTCCTCTTTCAAAATTTCCTTTCTTCTCAAGCCTGAACCTTCTAAGCTCATAGCCCACGGATGAGGCCACCTTAAATCCTCTTCCCAGATCGTAAGATAGTTCAGCTTTGGGTCCGAAATCGTTTCTGGCTCCGCTTGCAAGCGCTGATAATCTGAGGCTCTCTGTGATCCGCCAGTCAATAAAACCTATGGGATATCCAATTACACTCTGCTCCAAGCGGCTTCCAACGAACCCCCCAATACCTACTGTGAGATTGGGGCCAGTAGTATAAGTTGCACCCGCCATTGCCCCTATGGTAAAAGAATCCCAGAATGGAGCTCCGGATTCTGCCCCGTAAGAAATCATAGGGGTAACGAATACTCCCCAATTTTTTGTAAAAGCATAGTTTACTCTCATGTTATTGTTAGAGACACTAACATTGCGCCATGGCCTTAACCCTGCAAACCCTTGGGATCCTGAAAAATCGAACTGATAGAAGTTATAGCTTGAGCCAAATGTTACTTTTAGTTCCTCTGTGGCTGTGAATGCGGCGTCGTGATTAAAGCCAAGTCTGGTTATGTTGAATTTGCCCCCTCCATCAATATCCGTGTTAAACATATGATCAGCGTTTCCATTTACCCTGATTGCCCATCTCTGAAAAAATGTTTTCTTTTGTTTTTGATATCTTTCAATGCTTTCGGGCTGAGCTTGGGAGGGTAGGGGGCTCATAAAAAGAGCTAAAATCAGTATTGGAATGTACAAATATAGAATCAAACTACTAAGTGTTGGTCTGTGGTTTATCATAACTCCTCCATTAAAACTGTTACCAGCTATTATAAGTGTTAGATTGACTGATTCAAAGAGG
>DAOVUC010000020.1 GCA_030632765.1 Candidatus Dadabacteria bacterium | reverse complement strand
CCTCGTGGACCCAGTGTGGCCTTCACTGCGTTGGACAGTGTGTTTACTCCCTTTAGTACTGCGTCCTGTGCCTCTCTGCTAAATTTTATTTCCTTTGCCATGGTGCTTTAATCCTCCTGTTATTTTTATGATTCAAGTATCGCGAGTATCGAGTGTTCCTCAATGAGAATACAATCCTCACCTTCTATGGTTACCTCGTTACCGCCGTAATTTATATATAGGACTCTATCGCCTTTCTTTGTAATCAAAGGCATAACCGAGCCGTCCATCTGAAGTCGGCCATTGCCAACAGCTAGAACTTCCGCTTCCTCAGCCTTTCCAGCTTCAGCGGGTGCTGCATTCTCTGGAATAATGATTCCACCCTTCGTGGTTTCCGGGGTATTGATCGCCTTAAGTAAAACCTTATCGCTAAGCGGTTTTATAGTCATATTTAAAAATCCTCCTAAACTAAAATTGTAAAGTTATATTTGACCCGTTAAGTAAAAATCTAGATATAAAGTATGCACGAATTCTACAGTGTCAAGAGCAAGAATGAATTAGATCAAAAATAGGTATCATTTGTAAGACTCAATTGTATGCTTAAAAAATTGAATGGTTTTAAATAGAAGGCCTTTTTCACAACAAAATTAACACCATGTTCCTAATAATAATTAACATCAAAGGCATTCTTGATAATTTGGGTTTCTTCATTTACAAGATATACTGAGACTATATCAAAGCGCATGTCTTTGGACTTTATCCTTTTGTTTTCGAGATATATGAAAGCGGTTGCCAGTAACCTTTTTTGTTTAGAGTGCGTAACGGCCTCAACGGGAAGACCATAATCATCTCGACTCCTGGCTTTGACCTCTACAAAACACCTGGCTTTGACCTCTACAAAACAAAGGACCCCTTTTCTATCCTCTGCAATTATATCAATCTCGCCCTGCCTGCAGCTAAAATTCTTCTCAAGGATTTTATATTTGTCCTTTTTGAGAAACTTACAAGCTAAATCCTCACCTTTTCTACCTGCCGATCTGCTATCTTTTAGCATGCAAATAGAGTATCCCCTGAAATAATAATAGCTAGTTTATGCTATTTTTTGTTAAAGAACTTCTGATTTCTATAAAAAGCATTCTCGGCAAAAAATCACCCCCCACCTTTAATCCTCCCCCTCAAGGGGGAGGAAGGAGAGGGTAAAAGATGAGATTCTGAAACGAGTTCAGGGTGACGAGGGTAGAGTAGTGAGCTATGTGGTATTCCGTAAACATAGGAGTATAGTCTAAAGTACAGAAAGGAAATACTATAATAAATAGAGTGAGGTCGTAATTGAAAGATAAACAGGGATTAGAGATATCTACAAGTTCAGCTGATGTAATATAGTAAAATTGCCGAAATTAATTTTCATCCAGCTTTTTCTTTAGTTCGGCAAGCTTTGTCAGGGCATCTAGCGGAGTCATGGAGTTAGTATCAAGCTCTTTAATCTCCTCAATTAGAGGATGCTCTGCCGGTTCATCTCTATTTGCAGTTTCAGCGAAAAGAGACGCTTGCCCCCCTAAAATAGAGTTCCTGAGCTCGGTTTGAGATTTTTCAAGATTAAGCAGAACCTTGCGGGCTGTTTTGATGACACCTTCAGGGACCCCCGCTAATTTAGCGACCTGAATACCGTAACTATGACTGGTTGCCCCGGGAATTAACTTTCTCAAGAATACAATTTTATCGCCGTTATCTTTTACGTATATATTGTAGTTTTTAGTCCTTTTTTTTGATATGGCAAGCTCGGCAAGCTCGTGGTAGTGTGTTGCAAAGAGAGTTCTTGAGCCAAGATCATGGAGGTATTCCGCCACGGCCCAAGCAATACTCATACCGTCAAAGGTGCTAGTTCCCCTTCCTATTTCATCCAGTATTACAAGACTTCTGTCGGTTGCGTGCCTTAAAATATAGGCTGTCTCGACCATCTCAACCATGAAAGTAGAATGCCCCTTAGCCAGATTGTCGGATGCCCCTACTCTTGTGAATATCCTATCGCAAATACCGATCTCCGCATGAGTTGCCGGAACAAAGCTTCCCATCTGAGCCATAATAACGCTTAATGCGGCCTGCCTTATAAGTGTCGATTTTCCGGCCATATTGGGACCGGTAATTATTAGTAGCTGGTTATCATCAGGGTCCAATTTAACATCGTTTGGGACAAAGCGCTCACCCAAGTCCATTCTTTCAATCACGGGGTGGCGGTTATTTTTAAGCTCTATAACCTTGGAGTCAGAAACCCCGGGTCTTACGTAATCGTATTTTTCAGCAACTTCAGAAAGGGAACAAAAGACATCTATCATTGCAACAAATGAAGCGGTGCGCCTCACTCTTTCAGATTCATTTGCAACTTTTATTCTAATCCCCTCAAATATCTCCCTTTCAATTTCTAGAATTTTATCCTCTGCCCCGAGCAGCTTTTCTTCGTACTCTTTAAGCTCCTGGGTTATATATCTCTCCGCATTTACAAGGGTCTGTTTTCTTATATAGTTTTCGGGAACTGAGGCTGAATGTGTTTTGGTAACCTCAATATAATATCCAAACACACGGTTATAGCCGATTTTAAGTGAGCTTATTTTGGTTGATTCCTTTTCTTTGGCTTCAAGCTCTGCAATCCATTTTTTGCCGTCCCGGCGGATTGAACGCAGCTCGTCCAGCTCGGAGCTGACTCCGTCCCTAATTACTCCCCCGTCGCGTGAAGAAACAGGAGGCTCATCTACGAGAACTTCCTCGAGCTTTGCTCGAATATCGCTCAAATCATCAAGGCTGTCTGCTATTTGCTTAAGGATTCTCGTATCTGTATCTTCTAGTTTGTCCTTTATCTTGGTAATATGAGAAGAGGAGTCTCTCAAAGAACCTAAATCTCTGGGTCTAGCAGAAGTGGTGGATATTCTGCCAATTAATCTCTCAATATCGCTGATTTCTTTTAGAACAGCTCTCAAATCTGATTTCAAACGGGACTTACTTTTAAATTCCTCTACCCCGTCAAGCCGAATTTCTATCTCGTTTAGTTTAATTAGAGGATTTGAGATCCAAAACTTAAGAAGCCTCGCACCCATTGCGGTCATGGTTTCATCAAGGACCCAAAACAATGTGCCCTCTTCACTTCCGTCTCTAATTGTCTTTAAAAGCTCTAGATTTCTTTTCGTCGAGTCGTCAATTAATAGATACTCTGATTTCTCATAAAAACTGGGTTCATCTAAAGGGGGCATTTCCTCAAGCTGCGTATCTTTTAAATACTGAATAAGTGCCCCGCTTGCGGAGATCGAATCCGGATGTTCATCTAACCCAAAGGGCTCAAGTGTTTTAGTGGACAGGTGGTCCAAGAGAAGCTCTTTTGCCCGGTCAATATCCCAAACCCAAGAATCAAGCTCTGTAACCAGCGGGTCAAGTGAGCGGGTAAACTCTTTTTTGTGAATACCTTCTCGACTTTCATCGTCCTGGATAAGTAACTCTTTTGGCTCAATCTGGGAGAGCTCGTCAATTAAATCCTCAAGAGAATCAAAAGAGGTAGTTCTAAAAATGCCCGTTGATATATCGGTATATGCAAAGCCGAAAGAGTTATTGTTAACATAAATACTGGCAAGATAATTATTAGACTTCGAATCAAGTTTTTCAGTATCTAGTATGGCGCCTGGAGTGAGCACTCTTACAACCCTTCTTTTAACAACGCCTTTTGCGTCCTTAGGGTCTTCAACCTGCTCACAAACGGCGACTTTATGCCCTTCTTTAAGGAGTTTAGCCAGATAGGGCTCCGCGCTATGATGAGGCACACCGCAAAGAGGAACGGGATTTTTGCCGGACTTGTTTCTTGAGGTAAGCGCTATTCCTAAAACCTTTGAAGCAACCTTTGCGTCTTCATAAAACATTTCATAGAAATCACCCAAACGGAAAAAAAGTATCGCGTCGGGATATTCCTTTTTTATACTGACGTACTGCTTTAACATGGGTGTTTGGGTAGACATAGCTCTAATGATTATATCAACTCAATGGCTAAGTCTCAATTTAAATTGAGAAATCATTTGCCGCTCCACCATTATTTAAGCTCGGTTTAAGTTGGAATTATTGAAGAGCAAAGGATGAGATTCTGAAATGATCCCGGGTCGTAGCCCGGGACAGGGTTCAGAATGACAATAAACTTCAAATCCCCCCTAACCCTCCTTTACAGAAGGAGGGGACTAATAATATAGGTTCTAAATGGGGGAAGTATAATCATTAATACTATTTAGATTTGCCGGAGCGTATGTTGGTGTTAAAATTTAATCTTATGACTAAACAAAACAGTGTGAAATTCACAATAGGACAAATTATCCATCATAAAATGTTTGATTACCGGGGAGTGGTTGTTGACGTAGACCCTGTATTTAACAGCACAGAGGAATGGTACGAAAAAGTAGCTCTTTCAAGGCCTCCGAAAGATAAACCCTGGTACTACGTTTTAGTGGACGGAGCCACACATCAAACATATGTAGCTGAAAAAAATTTGGAAGATGATAAATCAGCTAAACATATAGACCACCCGCTGGTAGGCGAATTCTTTAATGGGGTTAAGGACGGGATATACGTTATGAGGCAAAGAAGCAATTGATCCTATTTATTGCTAGAGAAACCTAAGAGTGATACATTAGTAGTTCTAATGCGTTCCCAATCATAGAAATGTGCTTTCCAAGACAGACAGAGGAAGATGAAGTTGATAAAACCTAATCCATTTATAGGAGACTTAATGCCTTACGTACCCGGCAAGCCGGTAGAGGAGCTTGAGCGTGAGTTAGGGATTAAGGACGCTATAAAAATTGCATCAAATGAAAACCCGCTTGGACCTTCTCCTCTTGCGGAAAAGGCAGTTAAAGAGGCCGTCTCTTCATTAAATCGCTACCCAGATGGTGACGCGTTCTACTTAAAGGAAAAGCTGGCAAGAAAATTCGGAATAAGTCCCGAGACACTTATATTCGGAAACGGATCAAACGATGTAATAGATATTGCCGCAAGGACTTTTATGGAGCCCGGGGACGAAGCTATATTCGGAGAGTATGCATTTATTGTCTATCCGATCGTTACACAAGCTGTGGGCGCTAAAGGGGTAATCTCGCCAATGCCGGATTACACTCATGACTTAAGGGATATGTATTCAAGGATTACAGAGAAAACAAAGATCATATTTATAGCAAATCCCAATAATCCGACGGGTACTATGGTAAAACGGGCTGAGTTTGAATGGTTCTTGGAAAAGGTACCGGAGGATATTTTAGTCTTAATGGATGAGGCATACTTTGAATACGTAGAGGATAAGGATTATCCTAATTCACTTGAGTACCAAAATAGTGGCAAGTCAATTTTGACCGTCAGGACGTTCTCGAAAATTTACGGACTTGCGGGACTAAGACTTGGGTATGGTATAGCGCATCAAGATATTATTTCAAATATGCAGCGCGTACGTCAGCCGTTTAACGCAAATTCATTATGTCAAGTAGGCGCTATGGCGGCCATTGATGATATTGAGCATATTGAGAAAACTAAAGAAGTTAATAGTGAGGGGCTAACTTACGTAACGGAAGAGCTTAAAAAATTGGACATCCCTTATACCCCGTCATTTACAAATTTCGTGCTAATTGATCTTGGAGATAATCCTATGCCTATTTACAACTCGCTACTTAAAGAAGGGGTAATTGTGAGGCCCGTCCTCGGTTATGGATTAAAAACTCACTTGAGAGTTACCATAGGTCTTCGGGAAGAAAACGAAAAATTTATAAGGGGAATTACAAAAATACTGGGTAAATAAAACTATGCAATTTAAGAAAATCACAATTATAGGGCTTGGTTTAATCGGGGGCTCACTTGCCCGGGCTTTAAAGGAATCAGAAGAGGTGGAAACCGTATTCGGGATTGATTCCGATAAAGAGTCGGTTCAATATGCCATTGATAAAGGAATTATTGATAAAGGGTCATCGGATATCAAGGAAGGCGTTCCGGGCGCTGAGATTATTGTCGTATCGACCCATGTCGGAATTATTACGGATACCGCAAAGTCTATATTTCCAGCTGCTACGGAAGGCTCGATAATTACAGATGTAGGAAGCGTGAAGTCGTCTATAGTCAAAGGGATTGAACAGGCGCTGCCTGACAATATACATTTTATCGGCGGACATCCTATAGCCGGAACCGAGGACTCGGGTGTTAAATCGGCTGATTCGAAACTCTTTAATGGGAGAAGGTGTATTTTAACCCCGACTGCAAAAACGGATTTGGAGGCAAAAAGGAAAGTCTCCTCAATGTGGGAGTCAGTTGGAAGCGAAGTGCACGAGATGGATGCAGAAACTCACGATCATATCTTTGGTGTAGTAAGTCACTTGCCTCATATAGTTGCATACTCTTTAATAAACACAGTGCTCAAAGCTCAGGATTCAGAGGATCTTTTAGAATTTGCGGGAGGGGGGCTTAAGGATTACACGAGGGTCTCGGCAAGCTCACCACAGATGTGGGTTGAGATATTTAAGGCAAATAAAAGTCATTTACTAGACGCAATTTCAATGTTTAAGAACTCACTTCAAGAAATTGAGGATGCAATAACTAGTGAGGATTTTGATACTTTAAAGAAAGAGCTTGATAAGGCGGCAAAAACTAAGCGCGGTCTATAGAAGTTTAACTTTATCCCAGCCCATATTCTCTTAATATCTTTTCAACAATTACCACTGGGGTATCGATAACAGTCTTCCCGGCACCGGAAACGCCCATTATTATAAAAATCATAGTCAGGCTAACGAGTATTATTCTTAGACTTTATTAATTATCCTAAATCACAGCTACAAGCAGTAATGAATAATGTGACTAAAAGAATTGAAGCAACGGTTAAGTGATAGCGCATTTTTCTGACCTCGGTATATTGGATTATTTTTCAGTATATAGGATTATTTTTCTAAAGTAAATCAACCTATCAATAGAGTTAATGATCAATGAAGAATGATTCTATAAGAAACCCTCTTTCGGCTCGAACGGGATATTCGGGAATCGGCATTTGAAAACATTAAACCCATTATTAGTTTCAAAAAACCTTTATTAATAGCAAGTTAGACATAATTAACAAGTATTAATGTAATAAGAGATCAAATGATTAACTCGGGTTTCACTTCTTCTTAACACATTCTTAACATTGCTAAGGTTTAATTCTATATTATATGGCTTCAAAGGAGGAAGTAGAATGTTTAAAGGTGCAATAGAATCCAACTTTACCAAGTGCGGCTTAATTGCTTTAATTGTAGCTTTAACGGCAGGTTTCGCAACCGCAGGAGAACCAGTGAAGGTTGACTTAAATATTCCTACATACACAAAAACAAGCGGTGTTTCCGGAAATGTAAATAGTGTGGGATCAGACACAATGAATAACCTTATGTCACTATGGTGTGAAGGGTTCACAAAAGACTATCCAAACGTAAAGTGTCAGATTGAAGGCAAAGGTTCAAGTACAGCGGCTCCCGCATTAATTGAAGGGACAGCTCAGTTCGGCCCTATGTCCCGTAAGATGAAAAGTAAAGAAACAGACGAATTTGAAAAGGAGTTCGGATATAAACCTACCGCAGTTCCTACATCTATCGATACATTAGCAGTATTTGTAAATAAAGATAACCCGATTGAGTGCATGACAATTGAACAGATAGATGCGGTTTTCTCTAGAAACAGAAAATGCGGCGGCGCTGAAGATATCGCTACTTGGGGTGAGCTTGGAGTTACAGACCCGGCTTGGACTAACACACCTATCAGCATATATGGAAGAAACTCGGCTTCAGGAACATACGGATACTTTAAGAAAAAAGCACTCTGCAAAGGCGACTACAAAGACACAGTAAAAGAACAACCCGGTTCAGCATCCGTTGTTCAGGGTATTACAGAAGATAAAGGCGCTATCGGATACAGCGGTATCGGATACATCACTTCAGGCGTTAAAGTTATAGAGGTTGCAAAAGTGCCCGGTAAATGCTTTGCTCCTAACCTTGAGAATGTTGTAAACAAATCTTATCCGCTCGGCAGGTATTTATATCTTTATGTGAATAAGAAGCCCAATGAAGATTTGGACCCTCTTCGGATTGAGTTCTTGAAATTTGTTCTTAGCAAAGAAGGTCAGGAAGTCGTAGTAAAAGACGGTTATCTCCCTCTTCCGGCTGACGTTGATGCAAAGCTAATGAAGGCTATAGGGGCTAAGTAAAATATCTAAGCAAATTTGATGACTTCTCAAAGTAGATTAAAGAAAAAAGACAACGAGCGGGCTTCCTCCGGATTAAAAAGGAGGAAGTTTGTTGATTTTATTGCAACGGGCGTTGTAACCACAGGCGGGATAGGCATTATTTTGAGCATACTCGCCATACTTGTTTTTATCGGTATTGAAACAGTCCCACTTTTCCAGGGTGTAAAATCCGAGCTCGCAAGCTCATTTATAATAAAAGAATCCCCACAACTCTCTTCTTATTCCTTAGACAGTCCTGATAGCGCAAGTTTCCCCTTTGTTGTTACAGGTGTCGAAGAATATAGAGAAATAGGCTTCATAGTAACACGGGAAGGAACAGTAACCTTCCTCTCACTCAAAGACGGGAAAACTATTAAGCAAATTCCGTTAACAGAACTAAACGGCGGTAAAATCACCTCCAGTTTCGTCTCTGTAAACAATAAGTTATACAGCTTTGGTACCAGTGACGGTTCTATACTCCCGGTAAGAACTAATTACAAAGTAGACTTTGTAGGAGACAAAAGAGTAATCACTCCTGAAATTCTACAAGGTGATCTCTTCAAAGTCAGCGATTCTCCTCTAATTAAGATTGCTTACGAAGAGTCTGAAGAAGAGGGCGGATCAGCAGCAGCTGCTTACACGGCAAGTGGGGAGCTTCTATTCGCTGCGCTCGTTGAACCGGAGGACGATTTTGGCGACAGCGAACCAGAGCGATTAACCCATAACTTAACCCAAGAGATTCATGGTAACACTGTTACAGCAATTGAATTAGACCAGTCTTTAGAGAATCTCTTTGTCGGGACACAAAACGGAAAAATATACCATTGGGATTTAAGTGACAAGGAGAGCCCTGAGTTTCTTCGCGCTATAGATGCTACTGAAAGCGCGGATACCGCAATTACGGCACTCGCATTCTTATTAGGAGACCGCTCTCTATTAGTTGGAGATGAGGCAGGGGATGTCTCAGTTTGGTTTGAAGTGGCAGATAAATCATCCCCAACTGGAGACATACTAACCAGGGTTCATCAACTCTCCCCTTTTGAACTGCCCGTGACAAACATCACTGCATCGGCCAGAGATAGAGGGTTCATAGCTTCAGATAAGGGCGGCAATATTAATCTCTATTATGCTACATCCGCTCAAAAACTAAAAGAACTAAATACAGGCGGATCTTCCATAGAAAAACTTGCCTTTGCCCCTAAAGCAAATGGAGTAGTGGCGATAGACAGAGAAGGAAAGATGTATAACTGGGGTATCGAAAATCCGCACCCTGAAACAAATTTAAAGATGCTCTTTGGAAAAGTTTGGTATGAAGGATACCAAAAACCGGAGTATGTATGGCAGTCAACAGGGGGAACTGACGAATTTGAGCCAAAGTTGAGCTTAACACCGCTCGCATTCGGAACATTGAAGGGAGCCTTGTACGCACTATTGTTTGCAATACCCATATCCATTTTTGGTGCAATATGCGTCTCTCAATTCATGCACCCAAGTCTTCGAAATACTATTAAACCTGTTATTGAAACAATGGCGGCATTGCCAAGTGTTGTTCTGGGATTTTTAGCGGGACTGTGGTTAGCCCCAATTATAGAAAGAATAATCCCGGCTGTTTTTACTTTGCCGATAGTACTTACGATATTTACACTCATAAGTGTGTTTATATGGCACTATGTGCCAAGAGGAATAAAGGGCAGATTTAAAACCGGCTCTGAGCTCTTCTTACTCTTACCCGTTATCATTTTAGGCATTCTAATCTCGCTTTGGCTAAATCAGCCGATTGAAAACGCTATTTTTGGAGGCGATTACAAAGAATGGTTCTATACTGTTCTTGGCCTACAGTATGATCAGAGAAACTCTTTAATCGTTGGTTTTGCAATGGGTTTTGCAGTTATACCTATTATATTCACAATATCTGAAGACGCTTTATCAAGCGTACCTAAACATATGACAGCGGGCTCTCTTGCCTTGGGCGCGAACCGATGGCAGACCGCAATGAGAGTAGTACTTCCAACGGCAAGCCCTGGGATATTTTCTGCGGTCATGATAGGTCTTGGAAGAGCAATCGGGGAGACAATGATCGTGCTTATGGCAACAGGGAACACTCCCATTTTGGACTGGAGCCTCTTTAACGGATTCCGTGCATTATCCGCCAATATTGCAGTAGAAATACCTGAAGCCCCTCAAGGGGGCACGCTTTACAGAGTACTTTTCCTTGCGGCTTTACTACTGTTCTTCTTCACATTCTTCATCAATACAATCGCGGAAATAGTAAGGCATAGACTCAGAAAAAAATATGGACAATTATAAATGAACAAGTTCTGGAAAAACGGTGACCCCTTTGTATGGCTAACAGGCGTGGCGCTGATGTTCAGCCTTTTAATGATTGCCGGATTGATGTATTTAATCTTGGCAAAAGGGCTTATATTTTTCTGGCCAAGTGATGTAGCTGAGCTCGATCTAAAAAATGGAGGCAAATTGATGGGTGAAATTATCACCCAGGAGAAAGTGCCGTCCAAAGCAGATGCAATAACCGATGAATATAGAACACAGCTTAAAATAGGGAATAGAGACTTATACGGTCTTGACTTCAAATGGGTAGACGACGAGGAGATAGAAAGCATAAGTTATCCCAAATATGCTGTAGTACTGGAGAGACGGGAATGGGGAAATATGTACGGTTTTATAAAGGAAATTACGGAGGACGGACAAGTAATTTCCGAGGGCAATGAAGAATCCTGGCCTATTCTTGAATCCCTCATACCGGTATATGCGAAGATTGCAGGGGAGATAAAAAGTATCGAGAAGGGAGATATTGGCGGAATCAACCACCAAATTGAAAATTACAGGTTGAAAATCCGAGGGCTTGAGCTTAAGGGTGAAAAGAACCAAGCCCTAACTCGGGAATATGAATCTAAGATAAAAGAAGAAGAGGAAAAATACAAAGCTGAGGAAGAGAAACTATCTGTCCTTTATAAAGAATTTACTAAGGACAAGATAGTTATGGTATCTGTAGACGGAAGGGAAAAAGAGATGTCAATCGGCAACATAGTAAGGGCTTTCCGTCCCAATTCCATGAACTGGTTTCAGAAGGCCTATCTCTATACATCAAGGGCATGGGGATTTGTATCAGAATATCCAAGGGAAGCAAATACAGAAGGCGGAGTGTTCCCGGCAATATTCGGAACTGTATTAATGGTTATTATAATGAGTATTGTTGTACTTCCTTTTGGGGTGCTTTCCGCTTTATATCTGAGTGAATATGCAAAGCAGGGGACTCTTGTAAGAATAGTAAGGATTTGCGTTAATAATCTAGCCGGTGTTCCATCAATAGTATTTGGTGTATTTGCAGTTGGTTTCTTTATCTATGGCCTAGGGCACACAATCGACAGTTTTTTCTACCAAGAGGCCCTTCCTAACCCAACATTTGGAACGGGCGGCATCCTTTGGGCATCACTCACACTGGCACTCCTTACGGTTCCGGTTGTAATCGTAGCAACAGAAGAAGGTCTGGCGGCCGTACCTAACGAGATCAGACATGGCTCGCTTGCACTGGGGGCAACGAAATTTGAAACAACCTGGAAAATTGTAATTCCAAGCGCAATGCCGTCAATACTAACAGGATTAATATTGGCGATAGCAAGAGCAACAGGAGAGGTTGCACCGCTTATGATTACAGGGGTTGTAAAGTTGGCTCCTCAGCTCCCTGTAGACGGCTACTTCCCATATGTTCATCTAGAGAGAAAGTTTATGCACCTGGGATTTCATATTTATGATGTCGGATTCCAGTCGCCAAATGTTGAAGCTGCCAAGCCTATGGTATTCACAACGGCGCTGCTCTTAATATTAATTGTTATAGCATTAAATTTGACGGCGATAGTTGTAAGAAACCGTCTTAAAAAGAAATATACTACCTCGGCTGTTTAATAAATGTTATTATTTTTAAGACTCCACAGGGAAATAATTTAGGAGGTCAGGAAAAAATTGGTTACCGAGAATGTTGAGCAAATAACGAAAAATGAGATAGAGAACAATACAGATACGAATATTACGGACGAAGGAAAGTCCCTTAGGCAAAAGTTTCAGGTTCCAGACCCACTTGTTGAAATAAACGATTTAAATCTTTATTACGTCACAACGCATGCTTTAAAAAATATCTATATGAATATTCCCAAAAATAAAGCCACCGCATTTATTG
>DAOVUC010000242.1 GCA_030632765.1 Candidatus Dadabacteria bacterium | reverse complement strand
AGACTTTCGATAAGTAAGATTCATATCTTTTGTATCCCCAACTTCATCACTCATAAACTCTATCTCTTCCGAGTGCTCAATCTTTTCTAGTATTTTAATGAGGTGAGCAAGAAGTTTATCGGTTGGAACTTCATCAAAATCACGTGACTCCAAACTCTTTAAAATTTTATCTAACGTTGCTTTAGTAATTTCCATCCTTTTTTCGTTGGTGAGCATGAATTTTTCTCTTAGAGCCTCAAGCTCTATGCTCTTTAGGTTCTTAATATCTACCTCATAACCACGAGACCATTGTATCAATGTCAATTTTGTAACTCCATAGCTCTTTTTATATTAGATCCCCCAAACCTTCTACATTGAATAATATAACAACACTTGACAAATGTGAGAATTATCAACTAAGCTTTTGGTGAACAAGCGTTCAGCATATGTTAAGCTGTTACTGCATATACATATAAAGATAATAGTATAGAAAAGCTGGAAGGAGAGGCGGGTGAGTGTATCTAAAAAAGAAATTGAGTCCTCGGTTAAAGACAAGGAACTAATAGAGATCAGAAGAAAGGAGATAGTAAACGCGGCTGTAGATCTTTTTGTCCGCAAGGGCTTTCATCGGACTACTATAAGGGAGATCGCTCAAAAATTCGGGATGAGTGTAGGAACGCTCTATGAGTATATTAGAACCAAAGAGGACATATTAATCCTGGTATGTGATTATATCAATTCCACAGTAAGAATGAGAGTAAAACCATCTGTAGAAATTACTAAGGACAGCACCCGAAGCCTTAAAAACGCTATAGAAACATACTATCGCATAATTGATGAGCTGCAAGACTACATAATATTTTTATATCAGGAAACGAAATCCTTATCTCATGAAAATAGAAAGTACATATTTAAATCGGAAGAGGATATGACCCGGATATTTGAGGATATTCTAAAGCACGGAGTAGAGCAGGGTAGTTTTAAAATAGACGAGAAGAATATACCTTTGATGGCGCACAACATTATGGTGCAGGGACAGATGTGGGCATTCAGGCGCTGGGCGCTCCAGAAAAATTACACCCTTGAGCGATATATAGAAACACAGAGTAAATCCATACTAGAGCAAATATCAGCTCACTAAACCCTATATATAAATTATTATACTCGACCACTCACCGAACAATCGTTCAATATCTTTCCATAATTCTTTATCACCTCTTTTGCTTGAATATTATCTATATTTATTATTTGATTACAGTTAATTGCATATATACATATAAAATACCTCTTGACAAGATAGTCATTATTGATCTAAAGTAATACTGAACGTACGTTCAGTTAGTTATTTAAGTCTTACAGAGATATGGTCTGGTAATGGCGCAACAACAAATAAGAAAAGAAATCACTATCTACGTACCGAAAAATAAAATACGTATCGTCTCTGCCACTTCTCTTTTTGACGGTCATGATGCCACTATAAATATTATGAGAAGAATCCTGCAGTCCTCGGGTGCTGAGGTAATACACCTTGGCCATAACCGCTCGGTAGAGGAAATCGTAAACACGGCTATTCAAGAAGACGTGCAGGCAATCGCCGTAACCTCGTATCAGGGCGGTCATATAGAGTTCTTTAAATATATGTATGACCTGCTTCAAGAAAGAGATTCAGGGCATATAAAGATATTTGGAGGTGGGGGAGGAACGATACTCCCATCTGAAATTGAGGAGCTTCACGGCTACGGCATAGCTAGAATTTATACTCCTGATGACGGCAGAGAAATGGGCCTTCAGGGGATGATTAATGATTTACTGAGCCATATAGACTATACGGGAGGAAATATTGACTCTAAGAGCATCCTAGAAAATATAAGACAGGAATCAATTAATGACCTAAGCTGCTTGATATCGGCTCTTGAGAACGGAAATAAATCCGCACGTCCTGTTATTGAAAAAATTAACAGGGAGCTAAGAAGTTTGCCCCACATTCCGGTCTTAGGGGTTACGGGAACCGGGGGTGCCGGCAAGTCCTCAATTGTTGACGAGCTGGTACGCAGATTTTTGATGGATTTTGAAGATAAAAAAATTGCCATTGTTAGTGTTGATCCGTCGAAAAGAAAAACCGGTGGAGCTCTGCTGGGCGACAGGATCAGGATGAACTCCGTAAATAGTGACCGTGTATATATGCGCTCTCTGGCTACACGTCAGTCAAACCTCGCTCTATCAAAACACGTTCCTGAAATTATTAGTATTTTGAAATATGCAGGTTTTGATTTCATAGTGCTCGAAACCTCAGGCATTGGTCAGTCGGACACTGAGATAGTGGGGCTTTGCGATACATCACTATATGTAATGACCCCTGATTATGGCGCCGCAACACAGCTTGAAAAAATAGATATGCTCGATTACGCGGACTTAGTGGCGATTAACAAATTTGATAAAGAGGGCGCCACAGACGCACTGCGTGATGTGCGTAAACAATACAGGCGCAACAACCTGCTCTGGGACTCAAAAGACGAAGAGCTGCCTGTATACGGAACAATCGCTTCGATGTTTAACGACCCCGGAGTAGATGATCTATACCGTGCCGCAATAAAAACCATTTCAAATAAACGAGTTTCACCATTAATTTCCAAGTACGAAGGTAATTCAAAATCAAATGCGGAAAAGTGCATTATCCCGCCCAAAAGAACGCGCTATCTTTCCGAGATCACGGAGGCAATTCATGACTACAACATATGGGTGAGCAGACAGGCTGAAGCCGCACAAAAACTCTATGGATTAAAGAAAGTGATTGACTCCCTTACCGACGATGAAACTTCAAATGAAGCAAGGAGGGTATTGGGAGACCTCTATCAAAAAACATCTAAAGAACTTGACCCGGATAACTGGAAGATACTTGAGGACTGGAATAATAAGTTGGAACGTTATCATAATGACATATACGTTTATAGAGTAAGGGACAGAGAAATTAAAACCGAGACCTACACCAACTCTCTTTCTATGAATAGGATTCCACGAATTTCGCTTCCGGCCTATAAGGGGTATGGAGATATCCTTAAATGGAGCCTTCAGGAAAACGTGCCGGGAGAGTTCCCATACACCGCAGGCGTATTCCCGTTTAAAAGACAAAACGAAGACCCGACCCGCATGTTCGCCGGAGAAGGGGGACCTGAGAGGACCAACAAAAGATTCCATTACGTCTCTCTAAACACCCCCGCAAAGAGGCTGTCGACCGCGTTTGATTCCGTGACGCTATACGGCGAGAACCCTGACTGCCGCCCGGACATCTTTGGGAAAATCGGCAATTCGGGAGTTTCAATTGCGTGTCTTGACGATGCCAAAAAACTATATAGCGGTTTTGATCTTTGCGATCCCTCCACATCTGTTTCAATGACGATTAACGGCCCCGCGGCAATAGTGCTCGCGTTTTTCTTAAACGCCGCAATTGACCAGCAGTGTGAACTCTACATCCGTGAAAAAGGTT
>DAOVUC010000263.1 GCA_030632765.1 Candidatus Dadabacteria bacterium | reverse complement strand
GGCTTTGTGGGCTAACATCGGCTCTCCCGCGACGTCCCCAATTGCAAATATGTTGGGATCAGACGTTCTTCTTTGCCCGTCTATTTTTATAAATCCCTTATTGTCAATTTGTACCTTTGTGTTTTCCAGTCCCAGGTGCTCTGAGTTAGGTTTTCTTCCTACTGATAGAAGCACTTTATCAAATATAGACCCTTTATTCTCTATAGCTTCATCCTCAAATTTAACTTGCAAGCCCTTTTTAGTTTCTTTTATATTTGCAACTTTAGTGTTTAGCATTATTGATTCATAAATATGCTCAGAGCTTTTTTGTAGCACCCTTACCAGGTCTTTGTCGACCCCCTGCATAAGCCTTGACGTCATCTCGACAACTGATACTTTTGTTCCTAAGGCCGCATATACCGTTCCGAGTTCAAGGCCGATATATCCCCCACCTACTACCAGCATAGTTTTTGGAATATCGGGTAAATCTAGAGCTGATGTTGAATCCAGTAAATGAGGAGAGTCGTTTGGGAACCCGGGAACCTGAGCTGGGCGTGAGCCTGTAGCAATTACAGCGTTCTCATATGTCAGTTGTACTGTTTCGCCATCAGACTTTTTTATTTCAAGCGTGTTTGAATCTAAAAAAGTGGCTCTACCCTGTATATATGTGATTTTTCTTTGCCTTGATAATACGCCCAGGCCGCCTACTAATTTTTGCACAACTCCTCTCTTCCAGTCTCGCAGTTTATCCAGATCAATTTTCGGCTTACTAAATGTTATTCCCCAATTGGTGGAATCTTGTGCTTCTGAAATTATTTTTGCGGTGTGAAGTAGAGCTTTTGAGGGTATACAGCCCCGGTAGAGGCACACTCCGCCCGGATTGTCTTCAGGATCAATCATCGTAACCTGAAGCCCCAGGTCTGCGGCTAAAAACGCGGCGGGGTAACCTCCCGGGCCAGCCCCGATGATTGCTACTTGTGTTGTGTTTTCAGCCTTGCTCATAATTATCTCATCATGTAATAGTTAAGAGGAGCTAGCCTTCCAGCGGAAGTTTGAAAGGCTCTTCAAGCGCCTCAATGACCCAGCGTAAAAACCTAACTGCATCTGCCCCATCTATTAAGCGGTGATCGTAAGAAAGAGACAGCGGGAGCATGAGTCTGGGTTTGAAATCTCCTTCAATATAAACAGGCTCAATTAAGGAGCGTGAAATACCAAGTATGGCAACTTGAGGGGAGTTTAATACCGGAGAGAAATATGTGCCGCCCAGCCCTCCTAAATTGCTTATTGTAAAAGTGCCGCCTTGCAGTTCATCGACAGAGATTTTCTTGTTCCTCGCTTTCTCAGACAACTTGCTCAGCTCAACAGATAATTTAGTGATATTTTTTTTGTTTACATTTTTTATTACGGGCACAAGGAGGCCCCTGTCTGTGTCGACAGCTACTCCAATATTGTAATACTTTTTGTATAGAATCTCTCCATTTTCCATATCGACGCTTGCGTTGAATTGAGGAAAGACTTTAAGGGCAGAGGCAATTACCTTAAGGATAATAGAGGTCATTGTTAATTTGCCGCCAGCTTTTGCTACTTCCTGAGTGAATTCCTTTCTAAGCTTTTCTAGCTCGGTTATATCAGCTTTGTCATATTGTGTTACATGTGGCGCTTTCCATGCCTCGGTAAGACGCTCTGCAGTTAGTCTCCTGACCTTAGACATCGGAGTACGCTCTATATCACCCCACTTGTCCGTATCCGCAGTACTGCCGGGCTCCGGTTTGTTAATTTTTATGGGCTCGAGCGTTGGTTCCTTCCTTTTGGATTTGGGCCCCTTTCCCGGGGCGTAATTTCTTAAGTCTTTTTCCGATATCCGCCCTCCGGGTCCTGAGCCTGATACTAAGTTGATCTCGACTCCAAGCTCTCTTGCTAACCTTCTTACTGATGGGGAGGCGGGTGCTTTTTTGTTAGAAACAGGTTCTTTCTTGTCCGAGGCAATTTGCTTTTCCATCTCTTCTTTTAAATCTGGCACAGGTTCTTCTTTCTCTGGAATTGTTTCGAGTGGTTCATCTTCTATTTCCGATTTAATTTCTTCTTTAGGTTCAGGATCAGAGTTTGTCTCATTTTGAACTTCTTTCTCGGCTAATTTTTGTATTTCCTCATCTTTATTCTCAGCGGTTTTATTACCAGGTTCTTTTAGCTCCTGCATTTTGCCATTTCCCTTTCCATCTTCTATGGTGACTAGAAGCTGGCCAACTTTGATTGTGTCGCCCTCGTTCACATGGACTTCTTTGATTATTCCTTCGGCTGGAGAGGGAATTTCAATTGCGGCTTTATCCGTCTCTATTTCTAAAAGAGGTTGATCCTCAGCAACTCTATCACCGGGGGATACAAATACGCCGATTACGTCCCCTGTTTCTATATCTTCCCCGAGATCGGGTAGCTTGTATTCAATAGTCATTTAGTCCTGCCTTGTAAAATATTTTCTGTTACTGAATTATATCTTTTATATTCAGTTCCTGAAATTGATTTGCCGAGCCATGAAATATCGGTATTATGAAATCATAGGATTTGCTTTGCTGGGATTTATATCTAGATCCCGTATAGCTTTTTCTACAATTTCCGGCTCAATTTTCTTCTCCCAAGTTAGTGCAGCGAGTACGGCAAGAGTTATATATCTCCAGTCAACTTCAAAAAAGTCTCTTAGTGCCTTTCGGCTGGCGCTCCTGCCAAATCCATCAGTTCCTAAAGAAACAAGAGGACGGGGCAGCCATTGAGAGATAGAATCCGGAAGAGCCATTACATAATCTGAAGCTGCGACAAAAACTCCCCGGGAGTCTTTAACACACTCCGTTATGTATGGAACCCTCTTTATTTCAGAAGGATGAAGCATATTCCAGCGTTCTTTCTCGAGCCCGTCCCTATAGAGTTCTTTATAACTTGTGATACTCCACACATCTGCCGCGACGCCGTATTTTTCCCCAAGTACCTCTTGAGCCTTGAGCACTTCATTTAGAATCGTACCGCTTCCGAAAAGCTGCGCATGTAGTTTGGTTTCTTTGTTTTCGGAATCTCTAAATTTATACATACCTTTTAAAATCCCGTCTTTTACGCCTTGTGGCAT
>DAOVUC010000011.1 GCA_030632765.1 Candidatus Dadabacteria bacterium | reverse complement strand
CTTCAGAAGAGTAATAGTCCAACCTTAAATCGACACCGAACCTGGAGCGCAGCGGTGAGGTCAGCAGACCTGTTCTTGTAGTAGCCCCAATTAGGGTAAAGTGATTTACGCTAACCTTCATGGATTTTGCCGTTGGACCCTCGCCTATCATTATATCGATTTTGAAATCTTCCATGGCGGAATACAAATATTCCTCAACTATGCGGTTGAGCCGGTGTATTTCATCTATAAATAAAACGTCTCTATCGTTTAGATTAGTGAGAATGGAGGCCAAATCTCCTATGCGTTCAACCACAGGCCCTGAAGTGGAGTAGATTCTAACCCCAAGCTCGTTGGCAACAATGTGGGCAAGTGTTGTTTTACCTAATCCGGGGGGTCCGTAAAGAAGAACATGGTCCAGAGCCTCTTTTCTGCGCTTAGCCGCTTCAATAAAAATACTGACCTTTTCTTTTACCTTACTTTGACCCAAAAATGCAGTTAAGCGCTCAGGCCTGAGATTTATATCAAAGAGTGTATCGTCCTCTTGGTTTGTACCAGTCACTATTCTTTCTTCCATTTAATTATCCCAAGAAAAGTGTTACCCCTTTCTCATAACTTTTAGACACTCCCTCAGTGCTACTTCAAGATTGATCTCGTTTGATGTAATTTGTTCAAGCTCTGCTATCCGTTCATCAATCTCTGGCTTTTTATAGCCCAGATTCATTAGAGCCGATATCACATCCTCTACAATACCTGACTTGCTATGTATTTCCGATGAGGGTCTAAACGATAGCACCTTATCTTTTAATTCGGTAGTCAATCTCGAAGCCATCTTAGGCCCGATCCCCGCAATCTTTCTTTTGGCAAGATCACCGGAAGTAATTGCAGTCGCGAACTCGGAAGGTGAAATATTTGAGAGAATATTTGTCGCTACTTTAGGACCTACACCCGAGACTCCGATTAATATAGTGAAAACTGTTTTTTCATCTTGGGTTATGAATCCGAACAGTTCAATACCGCTATCTTTCATCTGAGTATATATCTCTAATACAACTTCTATACCCGGCTCAGGAAGACGATAATAGGTGGATAGAGGAACGGTAACGCCGTAGCCAACTCCATTTACATCCACTACTACTTTCCCCAAAGACTTTTGAACAATATTTCCTCTAAGAAGGGAGATCATCTAATGTAAAACGCCTCCTTTTTCTTCTGGGCTGTACAAACTCTTTGCCCAATCTTGTTTCTATTTGTGAAATATGTATATGGCAAAGAGCAATGGCAACGGCGTCCGATGCGTCCTGTGTTTCCCATTTAGTTACACCTAATAATTTTGAAAGCATATTTTGAACTTCCCTTTTATTCGCCCTCCCCCTTCCGGTAAGAGCAAGTTTCACTTTTGTAGGGGCGTATTCATGAACTGAGATCCCGGACACAGACCCCGCTAGTAGGGCTATACCTCTGGCTTGTCCAAGTTTTATTGCGCTCTTTGCGTTTTTAGCAAAGAAGATATCCTCAACAGACATTACATCCGGTCGATGCTGGTCTATAACCTTCAAAAGACCCTCATATATGACTTTTAATCTCTCATGTAGAGGTAGGGCGGCATTGGGAGCGATAGACCCACTTGCTAAATGAGCAACTTCACCATTTTGGGCTTCAAGAACCCCGTATCCGCAAACCCTTGAACCGGGGTCTATGCCTATTACCCTCATATTATGCCATGCTTTCTATAAGCTCTTCGGGAACATCAAAATTTGAATAAACATTCTGAACATCATCGCTATCTTCAAGCGCCTCCATAAGACGGAGCATATGTTCGGCTTCCTTGCCGTCTATCTTAACGCTATTTTCGGGAATCATTGTAACAACAGCTGACTCAAAACCTATGCTTGCTGCTTCAATGGCGCTTTTAACTTCCTCTATAAGCTCGGGCGGAGTTGTTACAACGAGTTCACTATCCTCAGTGATTACATCTTCAGCTCCAGCTTCAAGAGCAATTTCAAATATCTTGTCTTCATCCACATTAGCTTTTTCAAAACCAATCCTACCCTTCATATGGAACATCCAGGCCACACAACCGTTCTCCCCAAGGTTGCCCCCGTGCTTAGTAAAAATCCTTCTTATGTCAGCTACCGTACGATTTTTGTTGTCAGTAAGCGTTTGAACAAGTACAGCGCTTCCCCCAGGTCCATAACCTTCGTACATAAGTTCGTGAAAATCATCCCCTCCGACCTCTGTGGTACCACGTTTGATAGCGCGGTCTATAGTGTCATTGGGCATATTCGCGTTCTTAGCAGTAGTGACTGCGGCTCTAAGTCTCGGGTTGGATTCGAGATCCCCTCCTCCATGTTTAGCCGCAACGGTTAGTTCACGTATAAGTTTTGTAAATACTTTGCCTCTCTTAGCATCAACAGCGGCTTTCCTATGTTTTATGTTTGCCCATTTAGAATGTCCTGACATAGTTGTTTCACCCCTTTGAAATATATCCGATAAGAATATACAAACTAGTATACAAGAAGTTTAAAACATCAGACAAAAATTAGCAAGACTTTAAGCTGTCTTGTTAATTCAACCTTACAACTGTGACTGTTATGGGCTGAGGTCCTTCGATCTTGGTTGTAATGGTTGAAATTTGATCTCCTTTATTAATTTCTCCCACTGTTAGTGTCTTTGTCGAGGGATTAATAACCTGTCCCGTTAAAGATACAAAATTGAACTTTATCTCTACGTCATCGGGAAGTCCGAAAACCTCAGCGGTAATCGGAGCAGGCACACCCGTATCCGTTTCAGAGACTATAAGATTGTAGCCCCAAGCGGGCAAATCAGAGCTTATGAAAGTTCTGTCGGATTTTTTTAAACTAACACGAATCATACCGTCTTTATTAACAACAGAAGAAGGCAGGGTCCTAAACTTCACAGCGGCTTGATTATTCTTGAGAACAATAATATCCCCATTGATAAATGTATTATTGACCGTGTTTAGAATTCCTATTTCATACTTGCTCGGCTCGAGAATGTTTAAGTCAGAAAAAGTAAAAGTTGCGTTAAGTGACCCGAACTCTATAAAGAGGCTCCCTATAGAGCTTAAAGTTCCGCCTCCGGAACTATTAGATGTATTTTGAGGTATTGTGATTTTTAAAATGCCATTCTCACCTGATACCACTAAACCAAAAACACCGGATAAAGAAGAGGGAACATTTAACTTTTTCCAACTATCGGTCAAAGTCCTGGTCTCAATCTCTATTTTTTCCCCCAATAGATGATTTCTATCTAATGTTCTTACTGAGTTTATTCTCCCTGTGTATACGGGATTAATAAATATCTCTCCGGATAAGGAGGTTAATTCTAGCTCAAACAAAGGGGGTGGTGAAGCCATGGCAAATTCACTTCCGTTAATATCGTTTTTTGTTGGATTAATTTTGTCCGCTCCTGTTTCATTAGAAATAGATAGGGCTGGTAATAAACCGCCAATGATAATCAAACCACTTAAGAATGTGAATAATGCTTTTCTTGCTTTCATACACTCTCCTTTACAAGTTCTTTGAATAATTTGTCTACACAAGTATAATATTTAATATTAGTTCATATAGGCGGAATTTATTATATCACAAAGAGACATTAATTATTCCCTGAAAAAACTTACTTGACAAAATAGTTCTTTGGGATACATAATATTGTTGTCTATTAACTTTCAGTGCAACTCAAAAAAAAGAACTGACATTCATTTCCATTATTTCGCAAATTGAATTTTGCAGCAAAATCCCAAATATATGGTTCGAGGAATTTAACACTTATGGCTAGAGCAACAAAATTACGGGAGAAACCCGAAGAAAAGGAAACTTCAGAAGAATCCTATTTACTCAATCTAAACGATCTTAGAAACACCAAGAGCGTTGAACTTATGAAAATGGCTAGGGAGCTCCAGATTGAAGAAGCTTCCCGCATGTCTAAACAGGACATCATAATTGCCATTCTTAAAACGCAAAGCGCAAAAGAAGGTGTTATTTTTGCAGAGGGTGTGCTTGAAATACTTTCAGAGGGATATGGATTTTTAAGATCCCCTAAATATAGCTACCTTCCGGGACCAGACGACATATACGTATCTAAATCACAGATACGTTCATTTAACCTAAGAACGGGCGATACCGTGGGTGGACAGGTCCGCCTCCCAAGAGAAGGCGAGAAAAATCTTGCGCTTCTCAAAATACAAGAAGTAAATTTTGAGTCTCCCGAAGTATGCAGAGAGCGTGTAGCCTTTGAGAACCGGGTTCCACTTCATCCTGATGAGAAGATCCAATTAGAATATGATCCTAAAGAATTTTGCAGCAGGGTAATGGACTTATTTATTCCGATCGGTAAAGGCCAGAGAGCCGTAATTGTTGCACCGCCAAGAACGGGAAAAACTATATTGCTCCAGAGAATTGCAAATGCAATTACACAAAATAACCCTGAAATAGTGCTTATCGTCCTACTTATCGACGAGCGCCCTGAGGAAGTAACCGATATGGACCGTTCTGTTAACGGAGAGGTGGTGAGCTCTACCTTTGATGAGCCTGCTCAGAGACATATACAAGTTGCCGACATGGTGATTGAAAAGGCAAAGAGGCTTGTGGAGCACGGAAAGGACGTTGTTATTCTTCTGGACAGTCTTACAAGACTCGCGCGTGCAAGCAACACCGTTAGCCCCTCCAGCGGTAGAGTTCTTTCAGGAGGTATGGAGGCAAGCGCACTTCAGAGACCAAAGAGATTTTTTGGTGCGGCCAGAAATACCGAAGAAGGCGGCAGCCTTACGATTATAGCCACTGCGCTAATCGACACAGGCAGCAGAATGGACGAGGTTATTTTTGAAGAATTTAAAGGAACAGGAAACATGGAATGCTACCTCGACAGAAGGCTCGCTGATAAGAGGGTATTTCCCGCGATTGATCTACAGCGCTCAGGAACCAGAAAGGAAGAGCTTCTGTTAAGTGAAGAGGTGCTGAACAAAGTCTGGCTTTTAAGAAAAGTACTTAGCCCTATGAATACAACTGAGGCTATGGAATTTTTGCTGGATAAGATGAGCGGTACCAAATCCAATAAAGAATTCTTCAATATGATGAATCAGTAAAACGACATTTAATGAAAGAAATACTTATTTGAATCCACTCAATTTAATAACCCCTATAGTTTAGAGCTAATTTAGTATTCTAAGGATATTGCATCATCAAGATCGCAAGGATATTCTATAATCTGATGCCGATTTCTCTTACTCTATCATCATTGAAGTTTTTACTGTTAATAATACTAATATCCATATCCCAGACATTTGGACAAGAGGACCCTCTATATAGAAGAGAAGCAAGATTCCATCCTGTAGTTGCCCGGAGTGCGATGGTAGCTACAGAGAATAAATACGCAACACAGGCGGGACTCCAAATCTTAAAAGAAGGTGGAAACGCCGTAGACGCCGCAGTGACTATTGGATTTACGTTAGCGGTTGCGTATCCGAGAGCGGGAAATTTAGGCGGGGGCGGTTTTATGCTTATTTATCTAGCGGATTCTCATCAAGTCCTATCCATTGACTACAGAGAGAAGGCTCCTGTGGATGCAAGCCGGGATATGTTCCTGGATGAGGAAGGAAAAGCGGACAAGGAGAAATCAAGGCACAGCATATTATCCGCAGGAATACCAGGAACTGTTGCGGGGCTCACACTGGCACTTGAAAAATACGGAACTATTTCTCTAAAAAGGGCTCTACAGCCCGCTATTGAATTAGCTAGTAGAGGCTTTCCCGTAGATCTGGAGCTTAGCAAATCTCTTACTCAGGTAAAGGGGAGGATGGAAAGCTCTCAAGCGAGCATGGATATATTCTATAAAAAGGGCGGGGAAACTTACTCGGAGGGCGAAACCCTTATCCAAAAAGATTTGGCATGGAGCTTAAAGCAAATTGCAGACAATGGGCCCGGGTCTTTTTATAACGGAGCTATTGCCAAGAAGATTGACTCTTTTATGAAACAAAACGGCGGATTAATAACATCTCATGATTTAAAAAGTTACAAAGCAGTTACACGTAAACCCGTACAAGGCGAATATAGAGGATATAAGATCTACTCCATGCCTCCTCCAAGCTCAGGAGGCGTTCATGTGATCCAGATGTTAAATATCCTAGAGCAGTTTCCTCTATCGTCTTTTGGTCATAACACAGCTAAAACAATACATATTTTAGCGGAAGCGATGAAATACGCTTATGCCGACCGTTCAAAACACCTGGGAGATCCTGATTTTTCTCCCATACCGGTTTCAGAACTTACCTCAAAGAAATACGCAAAATTTATAAAAGATAAAATAGACACCGAGAAAATCACCCCTAGCCGCGATATATCGCCGGGGAACCTAAATCTGCAAGAAGGCAATAATACAACCCACTTCTCGGTAATGGACAGATACGGAAATGCAGTCTCAAACACATACACATTAAATTTTAGTTACGGATCGAAAATTACCGTTCCCGGAACCGGCATCCTCTTAAACAACGAAATGGATGATTTCTCAGCCAAGCCCGGCAGTCCTAACGCATACGGGCTTGTTGGAGGAAAATTAAATGCTATTGCTCCTGAAAAGAGGATGCTTAGCTCGATGAGTCCTACAATTGTAATGAAAGACGGGAGACCTTTTCTGATTACCGGAAGCCCCGGAGGAGGCCGCATTATTACCACAGTGCTCCAGATAATTATAAATGTTATAGATTTTGATATGAATATCTCTGAGGCTACAAACGCCGTCAGAGTGCACCATCAGTGGCTTCCTGACGAGCTTAAGGCAGAGAAAGGGTTAAACGAAGACACGGTCAATATACTGCGGGAGATGGGGTATAGAGTTGTAATCGGTAATACCATTGGCGTTGCCGAAAGTATTATGCAAAAAGAGAAATATCTATACGGCGCTTCTGATCCCAGAAGGCCTGGTGGCCTGACGGCAGGATACTAGTTAGTAACTTCTAACATGCGATCTATTGATCTTTTTGCTTTGAGTGCGGTATGAATAGGGACTCTAACTTCAAAAATATCTTCTTCAAGAGACCTCAGCACCTTACTCAGAGTAATCATCTTCATATACTTACAAACAGCATTCTCTCTTGCGGGATGAAAAATTTTGTCGGGATTGCCCTTTCTTAAGGGGTACAGCATTCCGGTCTCCGTCGCAATGATAAATTCTCTCAACGGGGATTCTTTAACATGCTTAATCATTCCCCCGGTAGAGAGGAACTTTACGTGCCCGTTTCCATTTATGGATGAGCCGTTTGTAGCTTGATACATGAGATTTGTAGTGCATCCGCATTCAGGGTGTATTATCATCTCAGCATCGGGGTGTGAATTCTGCATCTCATCCAGATCCTGCTTTCTTATCCCAGCATGCACATGACATTCTCCAGGCCAGATATGAATCTTTCTACCCGTTACCTTAGCAACATAGGCTCCCAAAAACATATCAGGAAGAAATAAAATTCCTTTTTCTACAGGTACCGAGTTAACAATCTGAACGGCATTAGCGGATGTGCAGCAATAATCACTGAGTGCCTTAACTTCTGCAGTTGTATTGACGTAAGAAACAACAACCGAGTCCGGGTTTTCTTCCTTCCATTTCTTAAGTTGCTCCGCGTTTATAGTATCGGCAAGAGAACAGCCGGCTTTCTCATCAGGAATCAGCACTTTTTTATCAGGTGATATTATCGAGGCAGTCTCAGCCATGAAATGAACTCCGCAGAAAACAATCATATCCGCTTGAGTCTTGGCGGCTTCTTGAGAAAGTGACAATGAATCCCCTGTAAAGTCCGCTATGTCCTGGACTTCGGGTAGTTGGTAATTGTGGGCTAAAATCACGGCATTCTTTTGTTTTTTTAGCCTTTTTATTTCTTCCTCAATTCTATTTCTATCTTTCATTTATCCATTTTAAAGCATTAAACTTAAGGGGGGTAATTATACCATATAGAGCCCTATGTCTAAAGCCGGAGATGAATGAGTAATAGCCCCAACGGAAATAAAATCCACATCGGTTTCCGCAATTTCCCTGACAGTATCCAGTGTAATTCCACCGGATGCTTCTGTAATAGACTTACGGCCGACAATACTCACCGCCTCTTTCATCATCTCTACACTCATGTTATCAAGCATTATTATATCAGCTCCCGCTTTAAGCGCCTCCCTTACTTCATGAAGATTAGAAGTCTCTACTTCTATTTTGAATTTACTCCGGTATTTACTATGGACTACCTCTACAGCCTTAGAAATGCTTCCTGCAAAATTGATATGGTTGTCTTTAATTAACACCGCGTCATATAGACCGATCCGATGATTATACCCGCCGCCAACCGATACGGCATATTTATCCAATACCCTAAGCCCGGGAGCAGTTTTTCTTGTATCGAGTATCTGGGCTCGAAAGCCTCGTATTGCCTCTACATATTTAGATGTAGCCGTTGCTATGCCAGACATTCTTTGGAGAAGATTTAGCGACAGACGCTCACCTGAAAGCACCGCGCGGATTGCCCCCTTAATCTCTAAAACTTCATATCCAGACTTTACATGTTCTCCGTCTTTCAATTTTGAAGCAATAGTAACCCCAGGATCTAATTTTTGAAACACCCTTTGCGCTATGGGAATACCGGCTATGACACCCTCTTCTTTTGTGATTATTTGAGCTTCACACGTATCATCAGAAGAAAAAATTGCATCTGTTGTAATGTCACCAGACCCCAGATCTTCTTCTAGTGCGTTTTCTATTATGAGATCAACTTTTCCCCAATCTAGTTCAATGTTGTTCATATATAATATAACTTAAACCCCTATAAATGAAGGCTCTTCCCCTTTTTTATAAACTGTATGAGTTTTCCATTCATCATTTTCACCAGGGTAATCTTCCCTTATATGTACCCCCCTTGACTCTTCTCTGATCAGCGAAGACTTTGCTATTAGAAGTGATACATCAATCACCATATTAAGCTTAATTCTATAGTACCCAGAGAATTCCTCTAGAGATTGCGAAATCGCCTCTATCTTCTTTATAGCACTTAAAATCCCCTCTCTAGTTCTCACAATTCCTACATCACGGTTTAAGGCTTGTGAAACCGCTTTCTTATATTCTAACAGTGCGTTTGATTGAGACTCTGAATATTCGAATTTAATTTCACTTGTGAGAAAATCGGCCATGTCATAAGATGTATTGGTATCATCGTCTAGAATTTGAATAGCTCCGTCTACTGCTCTTTTTGCAAACACCACACACTCAAGAAGTGAGTTGCTAGCTAACCTGTTAGCTCCATGCACTCCCGTGCAGGCAACCTCTCCACATGCAAAAAGTCCCTTAATATTTGTCTCACCGTAAAGCCCTGTCCTAACACCACCTATCGTATAGTGAGCGGCTGGAGCAACAGGGATCAGATCTTTAGTGGCATCAACTCCACTTTTAATGCAGAAATTGTAGATATTTGAAAATCTTTTCATGATATAGTCTGATTCTATATGTCTTAAGTCCAAATAAACATTGTTTTCACCGGATTTATTCATTTCAAGAAATATAGAGCGGGAAACAACATCTCTAGGAGCCAGCTCAGAATACTCACTATATTCAGTCATAAACCTTTTCCCTTGATTATTTAAGAGATATGCCCCCTCTCCCCTTAGAGCTTCACTTATGAGAAAACTTTCTCCCTTTTCGCTATAGAAAGCTGTCGGATGAAATTGCATAAACTCCATATCGGCAATCTCGGCCCCAGCTTGATACGAAAGAGCTATCCCTTCTCCGACTGATCCCTTAGGATTGGTTGTTCTTTTAAAAAGGGCTGAAGCCCCGCCAGTGGCAAGTATAGTGGATTTAGATAATATCAAAGAAGGCTTAAATTTGTGATCGAGGGCAATAGCTCCAAAACAGCTTTGGTTCTCGGAGATAAACTTAACTACTCCCGTATTTTCAAACTTTGTAATCGCGGGATTATTCTCAACAGCGGCGATTAGAAATCTAACCATTTCTCTCCCTGTTGAGGTTCCTCCGGCATGAAGAACGCGCCTTTTCGTATGTCCTCCCTCAATACCAAGCTCAAGCCCGCTTTCTCCGGTATCAAACTCCATTCCAAGAGCTATTAAGTCCATGACCCTATCTTTACCTTCTTCAACAAGAATCTCTACCGCTTTAGTATTGCAGAGTCCCCTTCCAGCTCTGAGTGTATCTTCGATATGAAACCAGGTTGAGTCCTCAGGATCAATAGCGGCAGCTATCCCTCCCTGAGCCCAAAATGAATTGCTCTGTTCAATAGTGGACTTAGTAAGCAGGGTTACCTTACCAAACTTTGATGCATAAAGAGCTGCGTAGAGACCTGCCAGCCCGCTTCCAATGATTAAAAAATCTGAATGGATTCCCGTAGGCTCTTTTCTTTTCATTTTATAGTTTTAAATACGCTTAAATAGATCATTGGGTATTTCAGTATTGAAACCAGGACTAGAGAAGAGATTATCCTCTAGAAATGGAATTAAAGATAGCGGCTTTAATATCCTCAATCCTTTCCGTATCTGTAATTTTTTTCTCTTTATCGTCAACAACATAAAAAGCATCAACAACCTGATCTACTTTAGTAGAAATTTTTGCATATTCGATTGAAAGATCTAGCTCTTTAATTGTTTTAGTAATGTCAAACAACAACCCGCCCCGATCATACGTGTATACATCGATTATCGTAGCTTTATCAGAGGATTCATTGTCTACTTCAATACGAGTTGGGTACTGAGGAATAGCTTTACCATAAAGCGATTTATCTTTTTTCCTCTTAGCAACTAGCTTTTCTAAATCAAGCTTCCCTGACAATACACCGTTTAAATTTTTATCCAGCCTCTTTAATATTTCATCTTCCCTACCACTGGACTTACCAAGTCTGTTCACATAAAAGACATCCAATATCCTTCCATCACTCCTGGTTGCAATCCTAGCCCCAAGAACATTTAAACCGCTAGCCCTTATAACTCCACAAAATCTTGAAAATATTCCGGGTTCATCTATTCCCCAAATAGTAAGCTCATCAAATTCCTGATTCGGATAAAACGACAGATCAAATCCTATTACTCCTCTTGATTTATCTATAAATTCAACATGGCTTGCAATTTTGCGGGGTGAGAATCCCCGAAAATAGGAATCAGGCATTTTGGACAAGATATTTTTTGTGTTTCTTTTACCTACCTTTTTCCCCAAAATTTTTATTACATCCTCTGTTACTCTTTTTAGCCTGTCTTTAGGTTCTTCTTTTTTGAATTCTCCCTGCTCTAAAACATTAACAGTCCTAATATATAGTTCTTTTAACAGCATACCTTTCCAGCTAGTCCAGACATCAGGACCTACTGATCTAACGTCTGCAAATGTTAGAAGATAGAGTAAGGATAGGGTCTCTAAGGTTTTAACGGATCTTGCAAATCTCGCGATTAGGCTAAAATCGTGAAGATCTCTCCTCTGAGAGAAATGTGTCATAATCAGGTGATGCTTAACCAAGAACTCCAGCTGTTCAGTATCTTGTCTGGACAAGCCCATTCGCTTAGAAATTTTAGGGATCATAGCTGCTCCCTTCTGCGAATGGTTTCTTCCCTCGCCTTTGCCCATATCATGAAATAGACAAGCAAGATAGAGAACATGCCTCTTCATCACCGACTCAGCAGCTTTCGTCAACAATGGAAAGTCTTCATCATATTGATAATTGAGAAGATTCTCAATTTCCCTTACCATAAAAATTGAGTGGACATCTACTGTGTACACATGATAGGCGTCGTGCTGGCCCATACACACTATTTTTCCAAATTCTGGAATAAAATAGCCTAGAAGTCTAAGTCTATTCATTTCATAAAGGGTGTCGGCTACATTTTTACCTTTTCTAAGAATCCTTAAAAACGAAGCATTAAATTCCGGGTTGGTTCTTACACTTTCGTCGATTGTGGTAAGACTCACGGTCTCTCTAATCAATTCAATGAGGTAAGTGTTCATTCTTAAATCGTGCTTGTCAGCATATTCAAAAGCCCTCATCAAATTGGCTGGATCTTCTTTGAAAATATCTGAACTTGAAACCGATAACATACCGCTCTGAATTATAAAATCGTGTTCCAGATACACGGTTTTGGGCGTACGGATCTTTGCTCGGGGTTCTGTCACACATTTCTCTATAAGTCTTTTGGACTGTTCCCTTATATCGTTTGCCCTTAAATAATATATCCTCATAAATCTTTCTACCGCAGGTAGCTCGGCATCTTTAAAACCCAAGAATTTCGCAATCTTTTCTTGAAACTCAAAACCCAGTCTGTCCTCTCTTCTTTCAGCCAGGTAATGGAGCTCGGATCTGATTAAAAGAAGAAAATTGAGCCCCTTCTCAAATGTCCTCAACTCCTTTTCCAGCAATACTCCTTTTGGAAGGAGCTCTGTGAAGCTCTTCACTTTAAATTTAGCCTGCGCTATCCATAGCGCGCAGTGAATGTCCCTAACCCCGCCTTCCCCTTCTTTTACATTAGGTTCTATGAGATAAATAGACCTTCCGAATCTATTTATTCTCTCTTCATTTTCTTCAATTTTGCTTTGAATATATTTAGACGAAATACCCGGAAGCAGGTCAGTAAAAAGTCTCTTCTGAAAATCTTTATAAAGCTCTTTATCACCAAAAATAAAGCGGCTGTCGAGAAGGGATGTGAGTATCGTAGTATCTTCATCTTCCTCCACAGAAAGCTCCAAACATTCATCAATTGTTCTAACAGAATAACCAACCTCGAAATTCAGATCCCATAGTAGATAAAGCAGTTTTTCGGTAACATCTTTTGTGAAAGTCTTATTGCGTGGTTTGTAAAGAAACATAAGGTCTATATCTGAATAGGGACACAGTTCATTTCTTCCATATCCTCCAAGGGCCACTATTGCTACATTCTTTAGATCCTTAAAACCTTGCTGAGACAGGGCTTGCCTAATTAACTTGTCTGCTATTTCAGATCTTTTTTGAGCTAGAATACTCCCGGACAAAGCCCTGTCACGTTTAGCTTTTTTGTTATGGAGCTCTCTAAGCTCATTATCCTTACGGATAAGTCTGAGCTTTATATTCTTACTTAACTCACTTGTCTCTAAAGCTAGAGTATCTGCCTTCTTCATTTTTTTGCCGATAAAACTATAATTTCACGCTAATAGATAATCCATCCCTAATTGGTATGATTGTAGTATAAAAACCCTTATGAGACATAAGAAGTTTTGTAAATTCTCTTACCCCCTCTGTAGGAGCTGAATCATCCTGAGATATCACTCTGCCGTGCCACAGCACATTATCCGTAATAAAAAGTCCTCCAGAGCTTAATTTGTCGTATGCTTTATCTATTACTTGAGGATAGTCTTCCTTCTCAATATCATTAAAAATTATATCAAACTCACCTGAAATCTTGTCTAAAGTCATAGCACCATCCCCAAGATGAGCTTGTATTGTGTCTTGAAATCCGGCTCTCTCGATAAATTTCTTGGCAAGCTCTATGTTATCTCGTGATAAGTCAGTAAAGACTACCTGACCATCCTTACCTACTGCTTTTGCAAACCAATAAGCGGAATAACCAAACGCAGAGCCAAGCTCAAATATCCTTTTAGCTTTTACCGTGATTGCAAGCTGATAAAGCAAACTCCCCACTTGCCGCCCCACTATTGGGATTTCCCTCTTCTTGGCCAATTCTTCCATATCAGAAAGAACATCATCTACATTCGGAACAAGACTGTCTAAATAATCATCAATTTTGGGGTTTACTATATTTATATCTATTTTATATACGCCCTCTATTGTTTCTTAAAATCTACAAAAGTTTCTTTAAAGTTGCCCCTTTGATTTTCAATTCTAGCCATAACAAAAAGCAAATCAGACAGGCGGTTTAGATATTGTAGAACATTCTCGCCGATCTGTTCTTCTTCCATTAATTTAACAACCTTTCTCTCTGCCCTCCTGGAGACGGTTCTCGCAAAATGAAGATACGATCCCGCGGTATTACCGCTAGGCAGAATAAACTCTTTAAGGGGGGTAAGCTCCTCAAGAAAGTTGTCAATAGCCTCCTCAAGGTTCTCTACACTCTCTTTACTTACTCTGGGAACTTCGATGTCAGGGGGACTTGCCAGATCTGCGCCCATTATAAATAGATCATTTTGAATTACAATCAACAAGCTGCTTATCTCATCATCCACGTCTTGAGAACGGATTATGCCTAGCACGGCGTTTAATTCATCTACATCTCCGTATGAATCCACTCTCAAAGAGGCTTTACTTACCCTGGCCCGCCAACAAGTGATGTTAGCCCCTTGTCCCCGGTCTTAGTATAGACTTTTGTTATTCTCGTTTTTGCCATTGTGAAATTCTAACCGAAGGGGTAATACGGTTCAAACATGGGCTTGCTATCTACAAGAGGATTAAAATTTAAGAGACATGGAGAAATTCTGATTTTCGTATAAGTTAGGACGGGAAACTAGAATTTCCCCATGGAATTTTTGTTGATATTTATAGAATCTATCCGGTTTTCTTCCATTCAAGCATAGACTCAATTAAATCTACAATATGATTTTTTGGGAGAGCACCGACAAGGCGATCTTGCACTGCTCCATCTTTAAAAACTAAAAGAGTTGGTATACTCCTTATGTCATAGGCGGATGGAACTCCGGGATTCTCATCTACATTGAGCTTCCCGACTTTCAGTTTACCGTCGTAATCTTCGGCAATCTCTTCAATTACTGGCGCCAGTGCTCTACACGGACCGCACCACTCAGCCCAGAAGTCTACTAGAACCGGAATCTCAGAATTGAGGACTTCGGATTCAAAATTATTGTCATTCAAAGT